>MFNJ01000048.1 GCA_001782015.1 Candidatus Levybacteria bacterium RIFCSPHIGHO2_01_FULL_36_15 | reverse complement strand
ACTTTATAAAAATAGTTTGCTAAAGTTTATTTATGTCTATGGCAGGATATCTTAGTCAATTTCTTCGTAAAACTTCAAGTAACTTTTATATAAATAAAATTCATAAACTCTAAATTCCATTTTTAGAAACTTAACATAGAAGGGAGGTGAAAATAAATGAATATTAAGAAATTTTTAGTAGGAGCAGCAGCAAGCGCAGTAGTGCTTGGAAGCATAGCAATTCCAGCATTGGCTGCGCCGGGCGGAAAGGACAGTCCAGCCAACGATAATCCGAACAACTTATACCTGTATCAGAAAGATGCAAGTTGGAATATCGTTTGGGATGAAGCTTGGGGGAAGTACAATTACAGTCTCTCTGGCACCACAATCTCAGGCCCCTTCAACGGGCACGGACTTGTCCCTGGCACGGATTATACCCTGGTTGAATACAACGGCTGGCCAAGTGTAACTGTGATTGGCAGTGACGTGGCAGATGCCGCTGGGAATGTTCACATAGCGGGTACAGTTGACATCGGATCGGGTGGAGAAACTCTGGGCAAATACAAGATTTGGCTCGTTAAGTCGAGTGATGTTACTGGAGCGAATCTGAATGCTTGGAATCCAGGTTCTTATCTGTTCGAGCACAACTTGATTCCGTAATTATGACGGAAGGTGTGTTCAACACTTGGAACCTTTCAGAATATTTCTTTGAGTACAATACAATTTAAGATTGTTTACCAAAGATTTTAAGGCAACCCATCGAGAAATCGGTGGGTTGTTTTTTTATTCATCATAAAACTGCTTGTGAGAGAAATTTGTCTTTGAAAAACTCCAAACACATGCCGGAAGATTCAGAAAAACGTCCTATAGCATTATTGACATATTTATATTATTATGCTATGATGTTTTATGGTGCAGACAGTACGTTGGTACATCTGCTTATATTTGATTGAATTTTTTAGTAAAGATAAAAGATACTTTAATTTGATTTTTTTCCACTTGTATCTTCTTCCTAATAGAAAATAATTTCATCTTCTAAGCAGACATATCAGCGTAATACACGCAACATTTAAAGAAAGGAGGAAAGAAATGACAAATAAATTATTTATAGGAAGTCTTGACTATTCAACTACTGATTCACAACTGGAAGAACATTTTTCAAAAATCGGAAAAGTTTTATCTGCAAAAGTAATTGTTGATAGAAATACAGGCCAGGGCAAGGGTTTTGGGTTTGTTGAAATGGGTACGGAAGAAGAAGCAAAAACAGCTATGGACAAGCTTAATGGTTCAGAACTTAATGGCCGCCCAATTGCCGTAAAAGAAGCCAAACCACAAGAAAAAAGATAAAGATATGTATAGGTCTAGATACAGAAATCATAACCGTGGCAGAAACGGTAATAATTTTTATGCTCCAAGAGCAAATTTCCAACGTGGAATAAGAAAGCACGTGAAAAAGCTTGATCCTAATCTTTTCATCAGGAAAGCAAAAGAAGCAAATATACAAACTGAATATGTGTCAAGCGTGCAGTTTGCTGAATACGCAATTGTAGACACGCTGAAACGCAACATTATAGACCACGGCTACTCTATTCCAACCGCTATACAGGAAAAAGCAATTCCCCAAATACTTGCCGGGCGCGATATTATTGGTATTGCCAATACGGGAACAGGTAAAACTGCGGCGTTTCTTATTTCACTTATTAATAAAGCATATCTTGACCGCAGTCAAAGGGTTTTAATTGTTGTTCCTACTCGTGAACTTGCTGTTCAAATTGGGGAGGAATTTCAAATTTTCGCAAAAGGAATGGGTCTTGAGGTAGTTACCACCATTGGAGGGGTGAGCATTAGAAGTCAAACATATGGGCTCAGGCACAGGCCGCATTTTGTTATAGGCACTCCGGGCAGATTAAAAGATTTAATAGAAAGAAGGGAATTGAATTTATCGCTTTTTCAAAATGTAGTTCTTGATGAAGTGGACAGAATGGTTGATATAGGATTTATAAAAGACATCAAATATCTCATTTCGCTTCTCCCTAAAATCCGCCAATCATTATTTTTTTCTGCGACTGTTGATGGAAAGACACGGGAGATTTTACAAAGCTTTGTGACAAATCCGGTAACAGTTTCAGTAAAGCAGCAGGATACCGCGGAAAATATAGACCAGGATATTGTAAGGCTAACGGGCAACCGGCCAAAAATAGACGTACTGCATGATTTATTAATCCAGCCGGGATTTGATAAGGTTTTAATTTTTGGCAGAACAAAGTGGGGAATGGAAAAACTGTCAAAGATTCTTGTTGAGCGCGGTTTTAGGACAGCCGCAATTCATGGTAATAAATCACAGAATCAGCGTCAACGCGTACTGCAGGAATTTAAGAATGACCGATTACAAATCTTAATAGCAACAGACGTTGCTTCACGCGGACTGGATATTGAAAACGTAACCCACGTGATTAATTATGATGCTCCTGAGTCCTACGATGACTACGTTCATAGAATAGGAAGAACAGGACGCGCGGGCAAACGAGGTGTTGCTTTAACTTTTGTGGAATAGACATGAATATGTGGATTGACTTGTCAGTCCAAGTACTTTAATTTCTAAAAACAATACTTTAATAAGAGATGTTGTGTCTTTTACCCAAACAGAATTCATAAACTGAGCTTAATCATTCTACTGTTCTAACTTTATGTTTGTTATAATCCAGTTATGTCCGGAAAATCTGTTTCGCTTATATTTGCTTTTATCTTAGGTTTTGTTGGATTTGTAACTTCTTTTGGCTCTCATATTGTTGCGGTAAATTTGCCCGTATATGCTAAGCAGGTAGGCGTTGGTCTGGCAATGATTGGATTTTTGATTGCGGTTTATGACTTTGCCGAGATTATAGCAAAACCTGTTTTTGGCGCAGTTTCTGACCGCCAGGGAATGAAGCGTACAATGCTTTTGGGAATTGGAATATTTATTTTAGCATCTTTAATATATTTGATTGTTCCGCCGCAACTGATGCTTGTTGTCCGATTTCTTCAGGGGATTGGTGCCGCAGCACTATCAGCGGTCTCTCTTGCCTTAATTGGAACATACTACCGGGCAGAAAGAGGAAGAGCGTATGGAATTTATAATGCCATAAAAGGAGCGGGATACGTTTTAAGCCCTGTTATAGGAGGATTGATTATTTTAAAAAGTAATTTTTCTTATATATTTATTGTTGCTTCCGTAGTAGGAATTGCTGCTTTTATTTTGTCTTTATTTTTGCCCTCTGATAAGCAGAAAGAAAGAACAAAGTTAGATGATGATTTTTCTTTAAAATC
Source organism: Candidatus Levybacteria bacterium RIFCSPHIGHO2_01_FULL_36_15 (assembly GCA_001782015.1). Lineage (GTDB taxonomy): Bacteria > Patescibacteriota > Microgenomatia > Levybacterales > GWA1-39-11 > 2-01-FULL-36-15. Next base: position 58,719 of record MFNJ01000048.1, on the reverse strand, counting down.
ATTTGTGTCGGTGTTTCATAACCCAAAACTTTTGAGATGGTACGCGGTTATCATAGTGAATATGTTTTTTGTAAGTATTCTTTTTGGGTTTTTGCCGGTAAGAGTTTACGCGTTAAATTATGGGGCGCTTGAAACGGGAATACTGCTTTCGCTTGTGGCGCTGTCATATCTTCTTATACAGCCTGTGGCAGGTTTTTTTGCGGATAGAATAAATGTTGTATCTACAATTAGAATTGGCCTTGTTTTATCTGCTGTTAGTATTATTCTTACACCTTTTGTAAAAGACGTGCCTTTAGTTTTAATTGCCATTATTTCCGGAATTGGGGTAGGTATTGTCTGGACAAATACGGATATGTTGGTCAGTAAGCTTGCGGAAGAAGGGAAACTTGGGGCCACAATGGGGGCTGCCGGATCTTTTAAGGAATTCGGGGACATGATTGGCCCGATTTTTATCGGAATACTTTCTCAGGCATTTGGGCTGGCCGCAGGATTTGTTATTTGCGGAATAACGGGTATTTTTTCTATCTTTTTGATCAGGAAAATAAAAGTTTAAATTCCAAAATCAGGAAGGTTTTTTCTGTACTCAATAATCTCCCGTTAAATACTACAGGATTTATACCTTTGGCTCCGATTAAATTTAGGGTATAGATGATTTCATGGTAAAATAAGGTATGTTTTTAAAATCTGTTATTCTAACAGGAGGGATTATAACAGGAATCCTGATCGGATACTTTATTATCTTTTATACTCCGCTTTTCTCTCTGCGGAATGAAAAACCCTTTTCTCTTCTTGAAAATTTTGAACGTCCCCGCAAACAGGTCATTGGCTTTTTACCTTACTGGCTTGCCAGCAAAGCAAAAACCGACTATTCAAAATATATCACTATGCTTTCCTATTTCAGCCTTACGCTTGATGATGACGGTAAAATCCTTAAGCTTACAAGCCCTATTGAAGAAGAACCCGGATGGTATGCGTTAAGATCAGGCAAACTGGACAAATTTTTCAAAAGTTCCAAAGAAAAAAATGTAGAACTTTCTCTTGTTGTTTTTAACGGTAATCAGGAGTCGATCAATAATTTAATCAGTAATCCCCTACCTCACGCACAAAATTTAATCAGGGAAACAGTTCCGATTATGAAAGAATACGGATTTACCGATCTTAATCTTGACATTGAGAGCACAAGCGAAGCATCGGATGAGGCAAGAACGAGGTTTGTTCTTTTTGTAAAAGAAGTAAAAAAGGGTTTGCAGTCACAACAGGCCGGAACACTTACAATAGATATAAGCCCAATAGATTTTGTGAAGAAAAATCTTGTCAACCCCAAAGAAGTAGCGGGTTTTGTTGACCGTATGTTACTGATGGGTTATGACTATCACTATACAGGATCTTATGTTACCGGGCCGGTTGCCCCCTTGTACGGTGCCGGAAGCACAGCGGAATTTGATATTCAAACGGCGATTGAAAAAGCGCAAAGAATAATGCCTAAAGAGAAAATAATTTTAGGCATGCCGTTGTATGGTTATGAATGGGAATCAATTAACAACTCTCCCCGTTCAGGCATTATTCCGGGTACGGGTTTGATAGCAAGCAATTTAAGAGTAGAACAGTTGCTTGCTTCATGTGCCACTTGCAGCGGCGGATTTGATGAAGAGGCGCAGGAGACATACATTGTTTATAAGGATGAAAAGACAAATACATACCATCAAATTTTTTATCCTGACAAAAAATCTTCTCTTGCGAAAATAAGTTTTGCGGAAAATAATCATATAGGCGGAATAGCTCTGTGGGCGCTGGGATATGAGGGCGCAACAATACTTGAAGGGATCGCGGATTACAACAAGTAGTGTTTTACTTATTAATACTGAGTTTAATTGTACTTTCTCGGGTTTCATCGTTAAAAATAAATTGTTTTCCTTCACTGATTGTTATTACTGTGCTTGCGTACTCTAAGTCGTTAAAGGCTTCTTTTACCAAACCTTTGTAAACGTCAACAGTAACGACTGGTGTGTTCTTGTCCAGGGAAACAACAGCGTTTCCGTTAACTTCTGTCAGAAGATGGATAGTCCGAACGGAAACAGAAGCCGTACCGGTTTTTGAATAGTCAGCCGTTCCCTTACTCTGGGCTATAACAATATTTTCCGGGAGTGTTTGAATAAATTCTACCTGCGTATCAGGCAGAATATTTAATGTTAATTCATGTTCAAACTGTATTTTGATTTTTCCATTTTTTGTAATTATTTTTTCGCCCTGCTGGATAGGGATGACTTTAGCAAGCGTTGCAGGCATGGTTGCGCTTCTTGATTGCCAGTCCACGCTGCCGGAAAAAGATAAAATCTTTCCGCGCAAAGACCTGCCGGGAGCGCTTTCCAAAGAAAACCTACTGGTATCAGACGCAGGAGATATTATATTTTGGCTGCTTTTTTGATCAGCTAGTTTAGCATAAATTGCTATAAATATAATTCCGGCAACAAGAGATATGAGAAACAAAAATATTTTTTTCATAATTTTTTAAACAGTAATATATTTTATACCACTCGCATTTAAAAATGCTACGGGTATAACTCCTTCTAGACTGATTTAGCAACATTTTATTTCGAAAAAGTTGCAAAATCAAGTAAGAAGGGTATACATCATTTTTAAAAAAGTAACTTAGACTTTTGCAATAATTATGGATATACTACAACTATTATGAAGTGGCGGAATGTTTGTCTGGTTTTAATTTTTATTGTTTTTGTTTTTCTTCACTTTTACGGGCTTTCAAACCAGGTATTTATAGGAGATGAGGCTTCCGCCATGCTTTCTATTGACCGCATGTGGGACGCAATTAAGCTCAAAGACTTGCGTTTATTAGCGTACCCCTTTTTATTTTATATAGAACCTTTCAGGGCGGTATTTTCCGGTACACTGCTTCATTTTTTCGGTCCTGATCCGGTTTTGTTGAGGCTTCCAGGTATTATTTTCAGCTTCCTAACCTTCTGGCTACTTGTATGGATATTTAACAGAGAAAAAATTGACTCACGTCTTGTTATTATCTCAATGCTTTCGTTTTCTTTATCCGCGCTTCTTATTAATGACCGCAATGGCGGAGCGGATTCTCAGATGCGCTTTTTGTTTTTGTTTACAGCATATTTTCTTTGGCAAAATATGAAAAACTTTAATGTCCGAAATCTTTTTTACGCTCTTGTTGTCTGGGTAGCGGCAATATTGACTATGCTTGATGCGGCTGTGGCTCTGCCTGGAATAATTTGCGTTTTTATTAAAAACCGCGTGCTAAAAAACAAAAAAATACGTTTCCTAAGTATCGCAATATTTTTTTTTCTTAGCGTATATTTTTTGGCCTGGATGGCTTTGCCATTTCTTACGTATAAGTTTGGCTTTCAGCAGCATTATTTAAACAGGGGTTTATTTTTTTACTTTTCGCGGGTCAGTGAAGGTGTCTCAAAAGATGCACTTACTTTTTTTTGGGCACTTGTTGAGTATACCAGTCTGCCTTTTGCTCTGTGGCTAATAGGAACATTTCTGCTGTCGTTTAGAATCAGAAAGTTTTTATATCTTCAGCTTTTCAGTATCCCGGCATGGTTTGCCGTAATTCTTCTGAACCGTTCCAGTTTTCACGTAATTATGTATGCCGCATTTTTCTTTTTTCAGGCCGTAATAGTAACAAACTATGTAATGGAGAAATATAAGCTTACTCATTTATTCGTATTAATATTATTTGTCTGGATTGTTGCTTCTAATGCGTCTAATCTTTTTACTGCCTCTTTTGATGCTCCTTCAAAAAGGATATCAATTACGTTTAATAAAATTTTACTCAGGCAAGGTTGTCTTGAAGAGGCAACTGTTAGAATATATAGTTCCCACGGTAAAACTCCCCCATCTAAACCATGCAGCCAGGATAATCAATAATACGCCTTAACTTCAGTAAGTGATAATGGTCAAGTTTCTACGTTAATAGGACTAATACTTCTTCAAACCAGCAATTTTTAGCCAAAAAATTGCTCAGGCTGAAGTCTTTCATATATGACAGGAACAGTTCTAATTGAAAAAGAACTTGTCCTCTATTACCGCATCTTACTATTGGTCTTACAAAACTACATCATCACTGAATAAGTTGCGATAGATTTGGGGTACCAAGATTCTCTTGCCTATCTTTAAGTTTTATGCTATAATGTGTATTGTTGCAGATTTTGAGGCAATATATCTGCTTAATTTTGATAAAGTTTTGGTAAACTAAAGATAAAGATATCCTATTATTGTATTTCTACCTTGTATCTTTGTTTCTACTCGTACTCTTCTTATTTAAGCAGTTGCATTTCCTCAAGAAATTATTAAAGAAAGGAGGAAAGATAGATGGCAAATAAATTATTTGTAGCAGGACTTTCATACAGTTCAACCGATTCTACTCTTGGAGACTATTTTTCTAAAGCTGGTAAAGTTCTATCCGCAAAAGTAATTGTTGATAAATTTTCTGGAAGAAGCAGAGGTTTTGGATTTGTAGAAATGAGCACGGATGAAGAAGCGCAAAAGGCAATAAAAGAGCTGGATAATACAATGCTTGACAGCAGAACAATAATCGTAAGAGAAGCCCGTCCGCAGGAAGCAAGACCCGGAGGCGGAGGATTTTCTTCAAATAGAAATAACGATAGAGGCGCACGTAGAGAAGGCAGAGACAATAAGCGCTCAAAACGTTGGTAAGTGATTTAATATGGCTACTAAAATTTCTAATCCCTGTTACCGTTGTGGTAAGGAAAGAATAAAGGCAAAAACCTGGAATGAGAAAGTGACTAATTTTATGGGGACATCAGTCATTACTTATACCCAGACCGTCTGCCCTGATCCGGAATGCCAGAAAATTGTTGAAAAAGAACTCGCGGCGCAGAAAAAGAAAAAAGAAGCTTTTGAATTGGATAAAGAAAACAGGAAAGCCGCATTCAAAGCTTCCAATAAAAAAAGGTCTATTGATCTTAAAAACTCCAGAAAACAGTACAAACATAAATAGATTAAGCTATTTGATATCTAGAATATTGGATTCTGCTCTTTTTTAGCGCTTTCAGCAAATGATATAATATTTTCATGGTGTGTCCTTTGTGTAATAAAGAAATGAAAATGCAAAGAAATGATATTACCAGTAATCTGAGAATGGGTAAAGACTATAAGGAATATAGAAGAGTGGTTTACTGGTGTCTGGAAGATGATGTGTGGGTAAGCGTGGAAACTCCTGTTGTTCCCCCAGAAAATCTGGCATAAATACTTTTCCTGTAGATAAACACTGTAATCAAATTCAAGATAATCTGATATAATTTCTTTATGCTTAAAGCCATTATTTTTGATGCTGACGGAGTACTTATAAATAGTGAAACATTCAGTATTGTTTTGGGACGAAAATGCGACATTATTTGAGATAATTACTGTATGAAAAATATTTCTGCGTTGTACTGTACTTTTTATATCGTGCGCCATGGGGAAACGGAGTGGAATGTAGAAGGTTTACTGCAGGGACACTCTGATTCCACTTTGACTGAAAAAGGCGCAAATCAGGCTAAATTTTTGGGGGAAAAACTGAAAAATATCCATTTTGACGCGGTATTTTCCTCCGATTCCATAAGGGCTGTTAAAACCGCGGAAATTATTACTATGGAGAAAAACCTTGCTGTCACAACAACCAAGCTTCTAAGAGAAAGGGCGTTTGGAAAATTTGAAGGAAAAAAATACAGCGTTTTTGCTGATGAGCTTAAAGACTTACTGAAAGAATTTGAGGCGCTTCCTGATAACAGAAAAAAATCCTACAAGTTTCCGGAGGTGGAAAGTGACGAAGAAATAATGGGAAGATTTATAACTTTTTTGCGGGAAACTGCCGTTGCGTATCAAAACAAAACTGTGCTTGTAGTTACGCATGGAGGAGTAATGAGAGCTTTGCTGGTACATTTAGGATATGGGACTTATGCTCAAATTCAGCCGACTTCCGTAAAAAACGGTTCATATATAAAACTTGAATCAGACGGAATCGACTTCTTTATAAAAGAAACCAAAGGAGTTCTAAAAAGCACTTTGGATAAAGTTGAATATTGATTTTTCTTCTCACATTTATTACTTTTTCCTCTACTCTGCTTTAATATTATAAATTTAAATTTGATTTTTATACTAATTTTAAGATAAAATCATCTGCTAAATTATATTTTCATAAAGATGAGAACAGAAATATATAGATCTAAAGCAGTGTCAGAAGATCAAAATCAGCATGCTGAAACGGTCCAGACAGGTATTCATGAATCTTCAGATGAGCATATGCTGATATTAGCCGGAAAAATAGAAGCATTGGAGAGTCCGGTTTCGCTTTTTAATATTTCAGAAAGCGTTACTGCAAAAGGCCAGTCCACCCAAAAGCTTAAGCTAAGTGCGAAAGGGAAAAGAGCAGCACAAGATATTTATAAAGATCTTTATTTTACTACAGGTTCTCATCAAGAGGTTTTGAATTTAATAAAAGAATTCAGGGGAATAGATGAAAAAGGCAGATATAAAGATGATGCTATTAAAAAAAGATTTACAGGTGGGGAAAAGCGGCAAGCGACTCTGCAAAGAAGAGCTGTAAAGCGGTTGTTAAATAGTCTTGCGGCCAAAGCAAGATATGAACAAAATAGAATTCGTGATGAAAAGTATGTTCGGCAGGCTACACGTGAACTTATGGACATAAATTTTGATGGAAAAGTAAGAAATCCAAGTGCCGCAAAACTTTCCAAAAAAATCAAAGAGCTAAAAAAAGATGAACAGCAGAACCGTTTTTCAATACTTCAATCGCTTTCAAAAAGAGAAGAAGATCTTGAAATAATTGATAAGAAAGCTAAGCTAGAATTACAAACTCATGCGGAACCGGAAAGTTCCGGGTCTGATCAGATAACCTATGATAAGAGCAACGCTGAAATAGTGCTTTTGCCGGGTCAGGAAAAGTCCCGTCATACAACCAGCCGGAGAAATTTATTGCGCATGTTATTATTTGCGGGCGTAGGCGTAGGAACGTTAGGCTCGGCAATAAAACTTGCCGGAAGGTCAAGTGGAGCCCAGGAGGATCATGCTTTTCCCAATGAAACTGTTGCTCCGGTTGCGGTTTTACCTGTATCCAAAACTCCTACGCCAGTTCTTTCGGATGCTGCGCCCGCCCCTATTGTTGTTAAACAAACAGAAACAAATCTAACTCCAGCTTTACCTGAAAAACCTGTCAATCTTATTAATGAATTATTTAAGCCATTCATTGACCAGGCAAAAAGAAAACGGGCTGAAAGGATGAAAGATGATCCAGAGTTTAGTAAGCGGGTTGATCAGGAACTCAATGCGGACAGGATAAATTTTGCGGTGCTGGGAATTGGAGAGGAGCATGGGGAGTCGTATGCTGATATGGGAGGATCAATGTTAGTTATGTCTTATGATCTTAAATCACAGCAAGTAGGTTCAATAAGCCTGAGCCGAGACATTAGAGCTCCGGAACTCGAACAAACTCTTCCTGAGAATGAAAGAAAATGGATGGTTTTGCGCCATGTTTATAAAGTTGGCGGATTTCCTCTCATGAGAAAAACAGTGGAGAACGCAACAGGTCTTTGTCCCGATTTTCAAATTGTTTTAAAAGATACAGTAGTAATGGATGCAATAGATAGTTTAGCTGATAAATCAATTGAGTTGGATGTCCCAAAAAGTCATGAAACGCAAAAATTTAGACTTGGGGGGGTGGAATATCCGGAAGGCTCAATACATGGAGGCAGACAGCAGATGGATGTTATGCAGGCAATGCGCTATATGCTTGCGGAAGATAAAAATCCCGAAGGGAAAAAAGATGAAAGAAGCTTCAGGAAAAATCAAGTGGTAAGAGCGATAGCGGATAAAATTAAAGTTAAAGTTAGACAAAATCCTTTATATACAAAAAGTGTTATTGATTTTATGCAAAACCAGATGGACAGAGAAAACATCATAGCGGATTTTGATACAAATATGCTAGAGCAAGGGAGCCAGTTTACAAGCGGAATTCTTGGAGTGGCGGGAGCGTATATTGGTTCGTTAGGTAAAAAAGTTGAAATAACATTCCCGGAAATAAGTCAAGTGCAAGAGCTTGTGGTACATGATCCTTATTTTGGTTCACAAAACAGCGGTGTAAGCAGGGTTCACAATATTGCCAATTATCCAAATGTTTCTACAAGAGTTGATAGTCCAACGCTAAAAAAAGAAGTTTTAAGCCATCAGCTTCCTGACTGGATGCTTATCCCGGACGGAGGAGATCCTTACGCGAAAGATCTTGTGAATAATTATTGGCAATCGGTAAGAAAAGGCGTAAAAGAAACATTAACCTGATATGAAATTTAAAAAAATGTTATAAAGAAGATATGGGCAAAAATAATACGGAACAACTGAAAAAAATTAAAGATGAGATTTTGGGCTTGAAAGAATCCCCGCTTTATGAGTATAGGATTAAGAGTAAATACTTTCCAGTGATAGGTGAAGGAAACCATTACGCAAAAATAATGTTTATAGGCGAGGCTCCCGGAGAAAATGAAGCAAAAAAAGGTCGTCCTTTTTGCGGCGCAGCCGGGCGGATTCTTGACGAGCTATTCGAGTCGATAAATGTTGAAAGAAACAGTGCTTACATAACAAATATCATTAAGGACAGACCTCCTGGAAACAGGGACCCGTTGCCTTCTGAAATAGAACTTTACTCGCCATTTCTTGACAGGCAAATTGAGATTATTAAGCCACAGACACTAGTAACTTTGGGACGTTTTTCTATGAGGTATATCCTGGAAAAATTCGACCTTCCGGAAAAAACAGAATCAATCAGCGTTCTTCACGGAAAAGTGTTGAAAGCAAATGCTTCTTATGCAACAATAAGCATAATTCCTCTCTTTCATCCCGCCGTTGCAATTTATACGGCAAAAAGTAAGGAAGTGTTAAAAAAAGATTTCCAGATCCTCAAAGATTTTGCTTAACTTTAAATTATAAGAACAATTTTCCCAACTGCTGTCTAGAAATATCTTCCGCTTTGATGAAACCTGCTATACTAAAATATAGCGAACTTGACAATACAACACTATAGGTTTACAATACTGCTGGTATGGTTGTTGCAGAAAGAGCCGAGAGAAGCTTGGTGCTATCAAGCAGGCATATCGAACCATTTCGTTTTGAGGATGGGAAAATTTTTGTTGGACAGCGGGATGTAAATAGCTTTAATGCTCAAAACCCTGATAAAATTGTCTGGAGACGATTTTATACTTCTGAAAACAGAATAACTTTAACATCTGAGGGAAGATCACTTACAGGAGATGTTTTTCAAATGGTAAATAAATACAAAAAAGGAAATAGAGGCCAACATCTTGGCGGTCATGCTGAAGGCCGAGTGTATAACTTGGATGGAAGCGACCAGTTTGTTATAAAAGAGGTTGGCTTTGTATGGATTGGGAGCGCTTACGAACAGTTTGTAAGAATGGAGGCGAGTCGCTTGCTTTGTGAACAGTTTGTGGGAGGATGCGTCAGAATGCCTAAAAATTACGGAATCGTAGAACGATTAGATAAAAAAGCAAGACCTCAAGCTTTCGTTTTTATGGAAAAAATAGACGGAGTGCCTCTTCATATAATTGCAAATGAGGATTGTGAGGAATATGATCCGAATCGTTTTTCCTCTGATGAGACATATAAAATACTTACGGAATTTTATTCCGCATGCAAGGAAATAAAAAAAGCAGGAAAGGAAAGATTGGCTGGAGGAGAAGGCGGTACCACTCCTGATAAATTCTTTAATGATTTATTTACTAATGAAAGAAATGCCCTTGTCGATTATTCACGTCCAACAAAGAATTCTCCATTTACCTTGTGGATAATAGATCAGTAACATCTCATCCTTCTTCTATTCTTTGACGGAATTCGAAAGGTATTATATCTTAGAAGAAAGAGATATATGGACGTTTGCCCATGTAACTTCATTTAATTCATAATTTTATAAAATTGGTTGATCAATATAATTTTTATGAGTACACAGATAACCAAGCTGGCGTTTGACATTTGAATTTTTTGGTGATATACCGAATTTATGGTTGCTCTGTCTGAATCTGAAAAAAGCAGGCTGTTATCTTTAAAGGAGAAAAAGATAACCGAATGGGTGGATGATTGCAAGTCAGGCAGGGAATTACATTTGGGGTTTATTGCTTGGCTCAACAACCGGGGAATTTTCAACAATATTCCTGGAGAAACAATAAAAGGTCTTGCTCAGCCGGCAATTCAAGATGAAGAAGCAAAAACGGTAAAACCGGGACCTGCTCAAAGTTTTGTTAAGTTAATGCAGCAGATAAATCATGCCGGCATAAATTTTTGGTTTCCCTTTTCTCCGGTTAATCAGAGCATGAAAATATTTTTTGATACTTTTTATTATAATCCCGGAATGCAAGCAGCAAAAGCAGCAGACCAAATGACTGAACATGTACTTGCGCCTGATTTTAAAACCCCAGTCAGGACCAAATAAAATTAAAGATAAAAAATCAAAAACAAGTTTTGCACTTTTAGCTTTTTATCTATATTTGAAAAAAACCAGATTCCCCAGCAGCAAAGCAGAGACTAAAGGATCAGGAATAGTTTGAATAATTGAATTTCCCAAAATCGGCAAAGATATTAATTGGGAGATCAAAGCCACAAATCCAGCGTATAATATCTGCCTTTTTGAATTTACAGGAGAGGTCATAGGCTCAGGGAGCATAACTATTGAGAAAAAAAGAACTGTCGGATCAAAAAATGTATTTAAAAAAGATTCTCCTGAAAAACTTTTTAAACTCACAATCTGTGAAAAAATTGTATATAACGTCAAAAAAGAAAGAATGGCGTAATATCTTTTCATTTTTAATCCAGATACAAATACTGGAGCAAGAAGCAATAAGAATGAAAAGATATATTTTGCTTGAAGAGAAAAAATGTTCTGAAAAGATACTGCCCACCAGGAGATATGAGTACCTAGAATTATTGATCCAAAAACAAGTCCGCTCCCGGCAGGATTAAAAATATGCCTGTTCCCTACTCTTGCGAAATTTTTAATACCCATTGAAAGCGCGCAGACCAAAGGTATTTGATATAGAGAAAGGCTGGAATTTACGATAAGGCCGGTTATAATTCCAGTCACAATTGCTGCGTAAGGTACAAATAATTTCTTGCTGCGGAAGTATGTAAACAAGAGATCAAAAAAAATAGTAAATAAAACCGAAGCAAAAATTATATAAAAGTTTAATAATTTAGGATGTTCTATCAAAGCGCTTAATGCTATGAAAAATAAAAACAAAACCATTTGTCCCTTTGGCAATTTTAGAAACAGATTCATGAGTTTAATTTATCACAAATACAAAAATACTTAAAGGCAGATTCAGGTCTTGGAAAAGATACCAGAAAGAGTTATGATTAAAAAATCAAACTATGTCAAATAAAAAATATATATTAATATTTTTTTTTGTTGGTTTTTTGGTTTTTGCTAATGCCCTTTTTAATAATTTTGTTTGGGATGATAAAGTTTTTATTATTGGAAATCCCGATCTTTACTCTTTTAATGTTTTAAAGCTTTTTGGAAAAAACTATTTTAATTACGGTTCGTATTACAAACCTATATCTGCTATATATTTTTCTGCTTTATACACTCTTTTTGGCCAAAATGCTTTTTACTATCATCTTTTTCAATTAGTACTTCATATTTTGAGTGTATATTTGGTTTTTATTATTTTCAGAAAATTTATGAAAGAAAAAATTTCTTTTTTTCTTTCCCTTATTTTTCTTGTTCATCCCATGAATGTTGAGTCTGTTTCATATATTAGCTCATCCGTCAGTGAGGTTTATTTTGTTTTTGGAGCGATTGCATTTTTAAAAGCTGTTAAAGATAATCCCAAAATTACCTCATTAATTTTTATTTATCTATTTATTCTTTTGTCTTTATTTACAAAAGAAACCGGTATAGTTTTTTTGCTTTTGATACTTATTTACAGATTTATTTTTAACAGAATAAAATTTTTATATTTCTGTCTTGCATCTTTCATGACGCTTGCTATTTATATATTTGTAAGATGGCTGTTACACGGTTTTGAGCTTATAAACGTTTATTCAATACCCATTATGAGGCTTTCTTTTTGGGAGCGGATGATCAATGTGCCTGCTGTATTATTTTATTACTTAAAAACATTTTTCTTTCCAATTACTCTTTCGGTTGACCAGCTTTGGATAGTGACTAAAATTAATCTGACAAATTTTTATCTTCCGCTTTTTGTTTTATTTTTTTTCTTCTCCGTTTTATTCTATTTTACTGTAAGGCTACATTTGGTGGATAATCATAAAAGCAAAAAATTAATCTTTTTCTTGATCTGGTTTTTAGTGGGAATTTTACCTTACACGCAAATTGTTGCTCTTGACATGACAGTGGCTGATAGATGGTTTTATTTTGCTATGGTGGGTCTAATAGGAACACTGGGTATTTTAGCTGAGAAGTTAAGTATTAGATTCAACAGGATTTTCTTTTCATCACTTATAATTATTCTGATTTTGTTTGGCCTACGGACTATAATCAGGAATTCCAACTGGCAGACTGCTAGTACTTTGTTTTCGCATGACATAAAAATAGAGGATAATTATGATATAGAAAACGCGTTGGGCGCTGAGCTTATTCTGGATGGAAAATATAAAGAAGCCAAAACTTATCTTGAAAAATCTGTGGCTACACTGCCCTATGAAACAAACCTTACAAATCTTGGAATAGCTTATCAAAAGCTTGGAGATTTAGAAAGCGCGAGAAATATTTATGAAAAAGCTCTTGGCGCAAAAAATTATAACCTTGATACAAGCCATAAGCACTATGAACTAACTTACGCAAATCTTGCGGAAATTCTTATTGTTCAGGGAAACGATAATAAAGCACGGAACCTCACTAAAGCTGCGGTTTCCGATTACCCTGATTCTGTAAGGCTTTGGCTGTATTTGGCAATTTCTGAGTACAAACTGGGAAATAAGAAAGATGCTCTTATTGCCGGAAAAAGAGCAAATACAATTTCAGACGATATAATAACAAAATACGTTTATGATCAAATGAAAAATAACTTGCCCGTAAAAATCCAATAGGAAGAAATGTTTAGTGATTGAGAGATTCAATAAGCATGTTTTTAATAATTTTAACGTCTGATTCGATTTGATTTCTGAGATCTTTTATGCTGTTGAACTTTTTTACTTCTCTTACTCTTGTTATCACATTAACTTCTATCTGCCTGTTTTGAGTTTGAGGAAAGTTTTTGGGGTCTGCATCAATTAAAAATATTTCCAGACTTTTTTTCTCTTCCGCAAATGTTGGAACAGGCCCAAAATGTAAAGCTGCCAGAAATATTTTTTGATCTATTTTTACTCTTGCGGCATAAATTCCGCTTGAAAGCTCAAGATTTTCCGGAATTTCAAGATTTATAGTGGGAAACCCTATTTTTTTTCCTCTTCCTTTGCCTTTAATTTGCTTGCTTTTTATAACCGTCATCTTATGTCTTTGTATTTTTTAGTGATGGGCTTATGTAATAATACTTCTGATAAATAATTTGCTACGTATTTTATTCCAACTCGTAAAAAACCTTCCGATTGAAATCTTCTTGCTGACGAGAATACTATTAAATTCTTGGAAAATTTCATCTTCCCGATTTTGCTAATTCTTTTTCCTATGTCAACATCCTCTCCATAAAAAGCGATTTTTGTATCAAATCCGCCTATTTTATAAAGTGCTTCTTTTTTTGCCACAAAATTTGCACCGTTAACAATATGGCCAGTTATGTTGTATCCGGGCATAGCAATTAAATTCCAGTAAAGCCTTACAAATACTTTATTGAGGTGGTTTACTCCCAATAAATAATTCGGGCCGCTTAAACACACAACATTATTATCTTCAGAAAATTCTTTTTTTATTTCATCAAACCAGTTAGTTGAAATTTGAGTATCAGCATCAACATAAGCAAGAAGGTCGCCTTTTGCTTCAAGTAGCCCTTTTTGCCTTGCTTTGGTTAATCCTTTTTCATCTTCCCTGACCACTCTTACTTTTCTAAATTTTTTTGCAATCTCTGAGGTTTGGTCTGTGCTTGCATTATCAACAACTATTATCTCAATAACCTCTTTAGGAAGGTTTGTGGCCAGTATTTTTAAACAATCTTCTATGTACTTTTCTTCATTAAAGGCAGGAATGATGACGCTGATTTGCATAATTAATAAGTTCCCTTTAAAAGATAAATCCATGTATATCATACTAAATGAAAATTTATTGATCAACTGGCAGATCTATACCCTTTGCAAATTTATTTTTAAGAAATTCAAAGAACACCAAGTAAACTAAAACAAGAATTATTAAAATTACAAAGCTTTGGTGGGAGATGCAGACGTATTAAGAGATTTTAGTTGCTTAACTATTGTTCCTGCGTCTTTTCTGGCCAGAACCAGATCCTGGTGAGCTGTTTTTAAAATAGCTCTTGCATCCAAAAGAACTGTTTTATTTGCAGGGTAACCTGCAGGAGAAAGAACCACTACAGTTTTCATGACGTTTTGCGACTGCGTTTTTGCGTCCGCGATTTTTGTCTGCATATCAGAAAGAGTTGTCTGAAGTGCCGTTACATTTTTACCCTGCGCGCTTGCGTTTTGAATTCTTGTCTGAAGCTTTCCGGCAAGTAAGCTCATCTGATCAGCAATATTTGTCGTTTTGCCGGCTGCCGCAAATAAGCGAATCTGTGGAATGAATAAAGCGTAAACCCTGTAAGAAGCAACTATGGATTTTACGTCTGCTCTAAGGGTTGTAAGGTCTGTATCACCGTCTATTTTTATTTTCAGGTTGTTTAAATTGGATATTTCCGTTTGAATCTGCGAAGAGAAATTTGATCTCTGCTGGTCTGTAAGCCTTTTCATTGTATTTAATTTTTTCAGAAGGTTATTTAAGGAAGTCACTCTTCTTGTAATTTCTTTGTCTGCTCTTTGCTTTAGATTAGTTATTTGTTGTTCCTGTCCAACGTTGTTTTTGATTCCCGTACCGGTAGGAGAAGCAGTTGTATTTTGAGCATATAATGCGGTTGTGCTTGATGCACTAAGCATAATTAAAAGTAATACAATCAAGAATAAAGTTTTTTTCATATTATTGGCTAAGATCAACCGGCTGGTCATTTAAGCCTTGGTCTACGGTACTGGTATCCGTCTCCAAAGAACTTATATTGTTGTCAATGTTATTCAGATCCTTATCAAGCTGCGTGTCATCATTTCCTGTTTGAGGGGGTTTACTTGACTCCTGCTTGGGAATAATATTGCTTGTACTGGGTGCGATCGGCTGTAGCTCTTTTTGATTTTTGATAACAATAAATGCGGCCAAAAGCATAACCACAACAGCAACTAAAGCCAGAAAAACCGTTTTGCTTGAAGAGTTTGGCATGTATACTTAGAGTATAAATCTCCCGTTTTGGTTGTCAAGATCCCATAATATTTCATATTCATATATAATCCGTGGTGCATTTATATATTACAATATTCCTGTTGGGTTAAGTATTGCTTGCCTTACGGCAGAAGAAATTATAGCAGTTGCGGGATTTTGAATTCAGCGTATTTGGCTTTATTTCCTAACTTTTCTTCTATTCTTAAAAGCTCATTATATTTTGCAATTCTTTCCATGCGGCAAAGCGATCCGGTTTTAATTTGCCCGGTTGACAAACCCACGGCAAGATGAGCAATGGTTGTGTCTTCTGTCTCACCCGACCTGTGAGAAATAATTGTGTTCCAGCCTGCGTTTTTTGCCATTTTTACGGCATTGATTGTTTCAGTAAGCGTTCCGATTTGATTAGGCTTAATAAGAATTGCATTTGCTGCTTTTACATCTATGGCTTGTTTTAAGAATTTAGTATTTGTTACAAGAAGGTCATCTCCCACAAGTTGGATTCTATTTCCCAGCTTTTCCGTCAGGCTAATCCAGGATGGCCACTGGGTTTCAGCGATTCCGTCCTCAATTGAGACAACCGGATAATATTTTGCCAGGTTTTCATACCATCCAATCATTTCCTCGCTTGAAAGCTCTCTCTTTTCAGTTTCCAGGTGATACTTCCCGTCTTCAAACAACTCTGATGATGCGCTATCCAAAGCAAAAGCCAAATCTACCCCCAAATTATAGCCGGATTTTACAATAGCTTCACTGATAAGATCTAATGCTTCTCTATTTCCATTTTTAACGTGAGGCGCAAAACCTCCTTCATCTCCCACAGTTGTTGCGTATCCATTTTCCGCTAAGACTTTAGAAAGACAATGGAAAACTTCAGATCCCATTCTCAAGGCATCGCTAAAAGTTTTTGCGCCGATAGGCATAATCATATATTCCTGTATGTCTGTTGATGAAGCCGCGTGTTTTCCGCCGTTTATGATATTAAATAAGGGAATAGGCAAGAGATAGTTGGTGTTTCCTGCAAGATTTCCTATGTATTCAAACAGCTGAAATTTACTGTTAAGAGCAGCCGCACAAGCTGCCGCAAGAGACACTGAGAGAGTCGCATTTGCTCCAAGATTGCTTTTATTTACTGTTCCATCAAGATCAATTAGTGCGCTGTCAAGCACGTCCTGATTTTCCGCCTCAAAACCCCTAATTTTTTCAGCAATAATAGTACTCACATTTCTTACTGCTGTCAAAACACCAAGACCGCCATACACTTTTGGGTCCTTGTCTCTTAATTCAACTGCTTCATTGCTTCCGGTTGAAGCACCTGAGGGAACTGATGCGCGGCCAACAATATCGTTTTCTAGTTTTACTTCGGTTTCAACTGTCGGATTTCCTCTGGAGTCCAGTATTTGCCTGGAGCGGATATCTGTTATTTTCATTGTCTTTATAATTTAAGTTTAGCACCTGTTAATAAATTTGTCTATTGATAACTGAAGGTATAAAAAATGCCTCACTTATCCCTTGAAAACATGTAAGCGTCATGCTGAACTTGTTTCAGCATCTCGATGATCTTAGATCCGAGATCCCGAAATAAATTCGGGATGACCTACGTGTCGTAACGGGATAAGTGCCCAAAATGCCTCTTGATTTAATAAGTGAAATTTTTGTATAGTAGTTTAAAGAATATGGATGAGCCAAACATTGACGATAAAATTCAGGAGGGAGAAATTGTTGATTCACAAGCTTCCGGCACAACTCAAAATAACGGTGTAGTACTCGTAAATCTTGAAGATTCAATTAAAAGTCATATTTCCAGCATAGAGAGATTGTATATAGAAATAAAAAAACATAAAGAAACGCTTGATAGCATATTCTTAAATGATCCTACATTTGCCGATCACTCGGAAAAAGCCAAGGAAGCAAATAAAGTAAAAGCAGAGACTCGGCAGCAAATCTTGAGACGTCCCACAGTCATGACAGTTGCCAACCAGATAAAGAATATGAAGTCCGATATTAAAGAACTTCAGACGGAGTTGTCTGATTATTTACAGGAATACCAAAGATTGTCGGGTGCAAATGTTATTGAGGGCGAAGACGGAGAGCTCAGAGAGATTATTAATATAGCAAAAGTAGTAAAAAAATCTTCCCGCTAATAATTTAAAATATTCCCAAATACTATTGCACATTTAATTACATTCCTCTTACAGTCATCTTACATTATTATCATTATTTCTCGACAGAATATAGTTGTCTGGGAGGTGTAGAAGAAATGAAGCGTTTTCTTGTGGTACTGATAATCGCAGAATTTGTGCTTCTGATTTTAAACAGAATCATACCTTCAGACATGATTCCTTTTGCTCTTCTTTCCATATGGCTACTTCTTGTTGTACCCAGTTATAAAAAAGGTGAATCAAGATGATGGATTCTCTGAGCATTCTTGATTTAGTGGTGAAATCTTAGTATTATCTAGAATATGAGTTTATTGATTAGCTGGGTAATAAGCGGAGCTGCAGTTTTGGTAACTGCATACTTACTACCAGGTGTTCACGTTAAGGATTTTTTAACAGCCCTAATAGTTGCATTAATTCTTGGTATAATTAATGTTACTGTCAAGCCAGTTTTGCTCGTTTTAACTCTACCAATAAATATTTTGACGTTGGGGCTTTTTACATTAATTATTAATGCGGCTATAATTCTTCTAGTAAGCGCTATAGTTTCAAACTTTAAGGTAGATAATTTTGGGTGGGCGCTCCTTTTTAGCCTTGTTCTTTCCATAATAAATTTTTTTCTCCAAAAAATATTTTAATAGATTGTCATTTCTTTTCTTTCTTTTTTCTTACATTTTTTTTGCTTGCTTCTTATATCCAGATAATAGATTAGTAGCTAAAGAAAGTTTATTCATGAAAGTTAAAATGTCTTTATTTATTGTTTTGATTGTGTTGGCATCTGCCATTCTTTTCTCCCGTAAGCTGAAAATAATAAAGTTAGAAAGCGATGAATTCTCTGCTTCTTATGCGTTAAATTACACGAATATTTCCTTAATGTCTAAATCAACTGGTATTATTGCATCTGATTTTTCTAAATATCTTTCCGGCTTTAAATATCAAGGATCCGTTTTGGTTGACAGAAGTAATAATGCAATGGTTTTGCAAAGCGGAGATAATATAAATGTAATAACAAATTGGTATAAGAAAAAACTGCAAAATTTGAATATGACTATTCAGAAATCAGTTAAAAAACAGACAAAAGACAACACATTTAATAAACTGGTAGCCTCTGATGGAAAAAATCAAATAAATGTGGAAATTTCTAAAAGGACGACGGAAAAAAATACAACAATTAATATAATGTATATTAGCAGTAAAATATGAAAGCATTTATTAACAGATATATTTTAAGTATTTTTCTAAAGCCAATATATTTTTTTTCTTCCTCAAAATTCAATCATACTGGGCTGAATAAACCTGATGTTTCCGATAATTTACTAGCTTCATCTTCTCCACAGTCTGCTAACTGGCGGAGCGAACCATATGTTAATTCGCAATCACATCCTCTTACAAATCCTGCCGTAAATGAAAAAAGAAAATCAAACGTTAAACACTTTCTCCTTTTCAAGTTAATAACTAAAAAATTCTTATTGTCTATTTTAGCGGTACTACTTCTGCTTTCATCTTTTTTAGCCGGTAGGATGAGTGCCTTGAATGGTTTTATAGGAACAAATGTTTTAAGTTTTGGAGTATCTGATAATAGAGTTCAGATTCCCGGTCCAAAGTCAAAGCAGCAGATAAATAAAGAATTTGCATTTAGTATAAAAAGCATAAACGGGCAGGATTTAACAATTAAATACTCCATAGAATCTGTTGAAATTCAGGATGAAATAGTTGTCAGAGGGCAAATCGCAAGAGCTGTTAAAGGGAAAACTTTTTTAATAGTTAATCTGAAATTAAAAAACGGTAGTAACCAGAATTTCCAGGTTAACGCAAGAGATTATGTCAGGCTTTCTTCAAATAACAAAAACGACTGGTTTGCCGCTGATATTCATAACGATCCAGTTGAAATACAGGCAATTTCCACAAAAGATACAAGATTGGGTTTTCCCATAAATGATAATGATAAAAATCTCAGGTTAAAAATTGGAGAAATAGCCAAAGGAAAAACAATTCTTAATTTAAATAAATAAAGCAAAATATTCTTTGATTCCGGTTCCCAAACTCTTAAAATTAATTATAATTTCGCACCTACCATTATAAAAACTTCCAGAAATCTATCTTCATACAGAACAGGTTCACAACTTGGTCTTATTCCACCCGCAAATAAATTTTTGAGCGTAACGTGACCTTGCTTGAGGAAAAGGTTAAATTGGATTGTCTAAGAAGAATATGCTTGCTCGCTTTTAATTTTGTAAATGCTATTTTTTGTAAGTAAATAAAATTCTTACACAATAATTTGAATTTAATAATTATTTTTATCTGTAATAATGCTTACATTTACCAAACTCTTACAAATTCCTCATTCTATTTTAAATAAGCATTTCTATTATGTGTAAGAAGTGTTCTCATTAAGAGAAAATTATTAAAACGGAAGGAGGTGAAAATATGTTAAACATAACTAGAAAAATAATAACAGTAGCAGCAACAGGAGCAATGCTTTTAAATACCTTTGCACCAGTTGCACTTGCCGATACAAAAATAACACTCTCTGGTAATGGATCATCCTCAACAAACACAGCAAACGTTACCGTAGACCACACCACAACTGTGGTACAAAGTAACGATGCTACAATAAGTAACGACATAGATTCCAATGCGTCAACAGGCGGAAACTCCGCGAATGACAATACAAATGGAGATGTATTAATCTCCACGGGAGATGCTCGTTCCAAGGTGGATGTTACTACCGAAGTTAATCTTAATAAAGCAGATTTAGATAATTGTAACGGTTGTAATACTGATATAAGAGTAAATATTTCAGGCAACGGATCGTATTCCGATAATTCAGTTGAACTTGATAATTCTTCAGACACCTCAGTATTTCAAGATAATAAGGCGGATATAACAAATGATATTGACTCAAATGCCTATACAGGCAAAAATGACGCTAACAGAAATACAGGTGGAGATGTCACAATTGTAACACGTAATGCAACATCCAATGTGGATGTTAGAAATGCGGCCAATGCGAATGTGGCAAAAATAGGCAGTGGAGATGGAAGTCAGGGATCTCTGGATGCGACTATTTCAGGAAACGGTTCCTACAGCGATAACTCCATAGATTTAAATCATGATGTTTCCAGGACTTTAGTTCAGGACAACGACGCGTACATAATGAATTATGTTGACGCCAATGCTAAAACTGGACGCAATAATGCTAATGATAATACAGGAGGAGACGTTGTAATTGCTACTGGCGATGCCCGTACGAATGTTGATGTCAGGAATCTTGCAAACTTCAACGCAGCAGATTTAAATTGCGGATGTTTGACAGATATTTCTGCAAAAATTTCCGGTAACGGATCAAATTCTACTAATGATATTACGGCATACCTTGTTGATTCAAATTCAGTCTTCCAAGACAATGAGCTTGATATATACAATGACGTAGATGCCGATGCCAAGACCGGAAAAAATTATGCCAACAGAAATACCGGCCCAGCAGTAGGCGATCCAACAGTGATACTTACCGGTAATGCCAGGTCAGATACTGACGTAAGAAATACTGGTAATGTAAATCTTTTCGGTACTGGTGTTAGTTTTCCACATGACGTCCAACTAGATCTCAGTTTTGATTTAGGAGGACTATTGGGCTTCCTACACCATTAGACCAAATTTCTGTGAGGTGGATGTTTATTGTTTCACTTCAGCAAGACATCCGCCTCCAGAAAATGAAATTATTCAAAATTATAAATATTTAATAAATTAAAAAATATGTTGAACATGAGGATTAAAAAATATATAACATTACTTACAATCGTTTGTCTGTTTTTTGTAAACATCTTATCTGTAAACGCAGAAGATGTTATTCTGTCTGCTCCTACTGCTCCATCCGCCGTATCTGCCCCAAGTGCACCATCCGTTCCTTCTGCTCCCTCAGATCCCGCGCCTGCGCCAAGCGCTCCTACTGCTCCGTCCTCAACGCCTCCAGCATCAGATTCTACAAGCGATAATAATAGTACTACGTCTCCAGCTGAAACTTCTGCTCCACATGATCAGACTCAACAAACTCAATCGCAAACAAATAATTCCACTGTGCCTGAAGGGGCAGTTGGGGATATAGCTGTAAAAACAGGCAATGTAACCAATACAGGAGTTCTAACAACAGTTACAAATACAAATACTAACGGCAATCAAACGGCAGGCTCAGATTCTAATACGCCAGGCGGCAATAACTCTTCCGGTGTCCAGGCTGCAAATTCAGAGAACGGCTCTTTTTCAACAAACAGTGCTTTGGCAGACTCAACAAGTAATTCCTCAACTGTTCAGCAAAATGCCGCTGATATTTCAAATAACTTAAACAAATCTTCCGTAACCGGAGGTAATACAGCATCCGGCAATGTAGGAAATTCTTTTATCAGTAGCGGAAATGCCAATATATCAGGAACTATCATTACTGCGGCAAACACAAATTTGTCCGGCGTTTCAGTTTCAGAGTTTAACGTTGTGGATGATCAGAAAGGCAACTTGGTTCTGGATTATGGAGCAAACTGTATTTCCGGATGTGCAAACGGTACTGTTTCTGCCGGCAATGTTGCAAACGGATCAGACTCCACTAACACGGCAGAAAGCTCCAATATTACAAATAATAATACCTTTCAGAGTAACGATGGAACTGTTGAGAACACCTTGATTCTTATGGCTGACTCGGGTAAAAATGACTCAAGTAAAAATACGGGGGGAGATTCTGTGGTTCAAACTGGTGATGCGAATGTTTCCGGAAACGCCTTAACTTTTTTAAACAATAACATTACCGGAAATGTGGCTGTGGGAGTAGTTAATGTTTATGGAAATTTAACAGGAGATATAGTACTTCCTGCAAGTTCGTTTGACTCCTGCGGCAATTGCAGTGGTACGTCAACAAATACTTCGGCTCAAAATTCGGCAAACGGTTCGTTTTCTTCCAACAGCGCCAATGCTTCTACATCTGCAACTGATACAACACTACAAAATAATGAGGCAAATATCCAAAATAATCTCAATCTGCTGGCAACAACCGGAGACAATAATACATCTGCAAATACAGGGGGAGATTCTGTTGTTAAAACAGGAAGCGCAACAGTTGATGCGCAAACTCTTAATGTTGCCAATTCAAATATTGATGGAGGAAACATCTGGCTTGTGATAGTGAACAAAGCTGGCCAGTGGATCGGGCAAATTGTGGGTAGTCCTGCCGGATCAAGTTATGCCGCCTCAGCCGGTACACAGTTTAGCGTTAATGGAAACGGTGACGTGACAGCGGTAAATTCCGGCAATTCTTCAGGTTCTGAAAACAATGCTTCCTCCAGCCAGTCAGATAGTAATACAGTCAGTCAAACGAATAACGCAAAGATAAATAACAACATTAATCTTTCTGCCAGTACCGGAGAAAATTCTGCAAATGACAATACGGGGGGTACATCTTATATTCAAACCGGTGATGCCCACGTTATTGCCAGTCTTGTCAATTTTGTAAACAATAATATTACAGGTGGGGGAAAGCTTCTGGTTACAGTTGTCAACGTATTTGGCAGTTGGGTGGGAGATTTTCTTCCTCCGGGAGCCACAAAAGACACAAATACTTCTTCTACTGATAGTTCTTCACAGAATTCAGACACTGCTGACAATACTGTTTCTTCTACTAATGAAAGTCAAAATAACAGCACTGGTAAATCGTCAAATCAGCCATCCTCTAACTTCGTTGCTTCGGAAAGTAAAAATAATGCTTCTTCGATCCTTTTTAATCCGGTAAATACAAATAATACTTCCGGAAGTAAAAACTCGCTTGTTTACAATGCTGCTCCCAATTCCTATGTTGCAGTTGCGGGAATCAAGAGTGCGGATTTTGGCGCAGCAAAGATTCAATCCAAAACAAAAAATATAAAAATCAATCTTGCCTGGCTTATAGTTATTATTCCATTAGTATACTTGTTATTTTTGCTTAAAACAAAGTTCATTCCTGTTCTTCAAATATTCAAAAAAAAGGTAAGTTTATTTTTGTAGATTGTTAAAGCTTTTTCAATACTCCACTTGTATATTTTCTATATATCTTTTCTGATTTGATCCCGATTTAATTTTCTTACTTTTCTCTTATTGTTTTTTGATGATAACTTCATAATTTGATTCTTGACAGATTATTATAATTTTGCTAGAGTAGGAGTTGCAAGTTTGGTTTATATTCTTCAACAACTTGCGGATGTTATTTTTCTCAACTTTCCCTGAAAAATTTAAATTCATAGAAAAGAAATTTCTGACAGATATTTTTGTATTTCAGCCTAAAAAAACTGTTTGAGGTGTATGCGAAAAATAAAAGGGTATTTTAAAGCAATCGAATTTTCTTCATTTGACTTAAAAGGATTTTGGATAGGTTTTTTGGCAATATTTTTTATGGTTTCTGTCCAACATATAGGGATCAGGCTACCGAAATCATTTTTTCTCTCACAAGAAAAAGTAAGCTACAAAAGTGAGAATCTTATTGAGACAATAAAACCTAAACTTCTTAAAAATGTAAACCAGTTTAAACTGAAACAAAAAGAGGTTGTCCTTCCCTATCAGATATCTGATGTTTCTTACCCTGAGACTCTTTCTTATCTTGTGGTAAATTATGATACCGGAGAAGTACTATCCGGAAGGAAGATTTCCAAAAAAGTGCCAATTGCGTCCCTCACAAAGATTATGACTGCTATTGTTGCTCTTGATCTTGCAAGCCCTACGGATGTTTTTGAAGTTTCCCGAAATGCAGCAGATCAGATACCCACTAAAATTGGAGTCGTTCCGGGTCAAAAAATGACACTGGAAGAACTATTAAACGCTTCCCTGCTTACTTCTGCCAATGACGCTACAGAGGTTATAAAAGAAGAGTTAAATAAAAGATACGGTGAGAATATTTTTATAAAAAGCATGAACGAAAAAGCAAAGATTTTAGGTCTTTCAAATACGCACTTTGCAAACCCCCAGGGTTTTGACAGCAAGGAAAATTTCAGCAGCGCAGAAGATTTGGCTGTTCTTTCACATTACGCGTTAACTTACCCATTATTTGCTAAAATTGTTAAAAAGGACTATCAGTTTTTGGAAGCCGATAGCAATCACAAGCAGTTTAACCTTTACAATTGGAATGGACTTTTAAATGTTTATCCTGGCATTGAAGGAGTGAAGATTGGTAACAGCAGAGATGCAGGTACAACAATGGTTACTCTTTCCCAAAGAGAAGACAGAAGGATAATGGTTGTTTTACTGGGGACTTCTGACATATTTGAAAGAGATCTTCTTTCTGCAAGGCTTTTGGATTTAGGTTTTGCCAAATACGGCATTAAATCTTTTAACCTTAATTCACAGAAGCTTTTGGCTAAATACTTAACCTGGAAACAATACTAAAGATTTCTAAAGAATATTGCTTTCTCCTCTTTCATAATTCTTACTGAAAATAGCATTATTTTCTTAATGTTAACGTTCATATTATCTATTATGGAAACTATAGATTTGACATTTACAAACGTTAACATAGGCCGGCATTTAACATTAATCAGGGGCAAGGTGAATATTATATTTGAAAAGATTTATAAAGAAAGTATTTTTTATCAGTTTTTCATACTTTTTACTTCTCCTGTAGAATAAATATAATTCAAAATAATGCTTTTTATGGTTTCCATGGCCTTAAAAATATGCGGTAATTTGGCTTATTTGAGGTTCATTTCGGGAACCTCTTTGATATGAGGAACATTATTGAAGATTTAAATAAAATTTTTTTAAAGCTTCTGGAACCGATGAACCAGAATCAGATTTATGAAACTATTGTCAGCGAATCCATAAAACTTGTAAAAGCCGAATACGGATCTATTCTTCTGGCCCAAGACGGAACATTAAAAAGGGTTTACACTAATTCTCCAGAGTATTATCAGATTAAAGCAAGAAGAAAAGGATTTGCCTATAAAGCGTATAAGACACATAGGCCTTTTGTTTTGGGAGTAAAACATATAAAAAACATGAATCCCAAAATAAGACAAATGGGAATAAAATCTATTATAGCGATTCCTTTATCCTATAGAAATAGTTCAGTAGGTGTTCTAACATTCCAGTCCT
The DNA here is from genome assembly GCA_001782015.1 of Candidatus Levybacteria bacterium RIFCSPHIGHO2_01_FULL_36_15. GTDB lineage: Bacteria > Patescibacteriota > Microgenomatia > Levybacterales > GWA1-39-11 > 2-01-FULL-36-15. Next base: position 33,036 of record MFNJ01000048.1, on the reverse strand, counting down.
CTAGAATTCAACATTTTACTTCCAAAGACCTAAACTTGTTAAAACTGCTGGGATCTTTTGTGAGCCAAAGGATAAGAAATATAAATCTTTTGGACGAAACCAAGAAAGCCCTGGAAACCAGAAATCAGTTTATTTCAATGGCTGCGCATGAATTCAGAACTCCTCTTACATCCATAAACGGTTACGTGCAACTTTTGCAAAACAAATTTAATAGCAATTCTGTTCCCAGAGAATCAAAATGGGTTAATGAGCTTGCCTTTGAGACTTCAAGGCTGACATCTTTGGTGAATGACTTGCTTGAAATTAATAAGATCCAATCCGGCAGCTTAAACTTTGTATTTAAAATATGCAGTTTGACCAAAATAGTCAACGCTGCTACAGAAAGCTTGAGATTCAAATTTCCTGGCAGAAAAATATTGTTTAAGAGCACCCTGAAACAGAATAAGGATTTGGTTATAGGGGATTATGACAGATTAGTTCAAGTGATAGTAAATTTATTGGACAATGCGTTAAAGTTTTCTGAAAAAGAAGTTTTAATAAATCTAAAGAACAAATCTTCTTACTTAACATTAACTATTAAAGATCAGGGAGCTGGTATTCCTAAAAAAGACCTGCCCAAAATTTTTGAAGGGTTTTATAAGGGTCATTCAGGTTTAAGAGAAGGGATGGGATTGGGTTTATATATCGCAAAAAATATTGTAACAAGTCATCATGGTTCTTTGGAGATATATTCTGCAGTAGATAAAGGTACAACAGTTAAGCTTAAATTAAGAAGAGCAAAACCCACTGCTTAAAAAACCTAGTCTTTTATCATGTACCCGAATCCTCTGACGGATTTAATAAGTTTTTTGTTGAATCCTGAATCTATTTTTTTTCTCAGATACCCCATATATACGTCAACCACGCGGGTTTCTATATCAGGAGAATAAAGCCAAATCCTGTTTAGGATCATTTCGCGCGTCAGGATTCTTCCGGTATTTTTTAAGAGGTATTCAAGCAGTTTGAATTCTTTGGGTGTTAGAGATATAGTTTTTCTACCGCGCTGCACCTCAAGTGTTTTCATGTCCAACTCCAAGTCGGCAATCTTGAGCCTGGATTGACTGTCTGATCGTTGTCTCAGCCTTGCCTTAATCCTTGCCAGAAGCTCGTCTGCTATAAAGGGTTTGGTTATATAGTCATCTGCCCCAAGATCAAGACCATGAACAATATCGCTTATTGAATCTTTTGCAGTAAGAATTATAACCGGAAGTTCAGGATATTTCTTTCTGATTTCCATGCACACAGCTTCTCCGCTCATATTTGGCAAGCCCAAGTCCAGCACTACAAGATCAGGAAGAGATTTTTCAATTACATTTAGTGCTGCTACTCCGTCTGAGGCGGCTTGCGCAGAATATCCATTGTCAAGAAATAGCTCCTTTAGATATTTTTGAAGGCCGCTGTCATCCTCTACTATTAAAAGGTTACTGACCATTGTAAGAAAATTATATCAGAATAAATCATAAATCTCAATCGAAGCTTTGAATACGTTAAAATATTTAAAGGGTGATATAACGTCTCTTGACAATTTCATAAAGTTTTTAATATCATAAGAGCATGAAAGAAATATCCTTCCATTCAATTTGCTTTATGTGCATTAAGCGCTGATAAGGCTGTGGGAGGATAAAAATCAAAAAAAATTCAAAGAGAATCCTCCCAAAAGGAGGATTTTTTTAGTTGTTATTGACAATTACAGATATGTGTACTATGATAGTAGACTTTTCAGGTTACAGCTTAAATATGTTAAATCAATAATATGGGAACAGGACATGAAACAATTACATTATCCAAGCAGGACTGGAGCCTTCATAGGAAAGGCCACGCAGACGCTGCAAGGCATGATGAAAAAGTAAAAGAAGCAATTAAAGGAAACCTTCCAAGGATAATTTCTGAGGAAGCCATAATTACTTCGGACGGAAAAAAAATTGTAAAAGTTCCAATGAGAAGATTAGAGCTTCCGCGTTTCAGGTATGATTTTGGCAAGAACAAACATATAGGACAGGGAGACGGTGATTCGCAGCCGGGAGACTCTGTTGGGCAGGATGTCTCAGGACGCGGAAGACAAGCAGGAGACCAGCCGGGAATAGACTATGAGGAGGTTGACATAACAATTGATGATCTTGCTAAACTTGTTTTTGAAGATTTAGAGTTACCCAATTTGCAGCAAAAACAAGCCCGTGAAATGGAAAGCGAAAGCGTAATCTTTGATGATGTAAGGAAAAAAGGCCTCTGGGCAAATCTTGATAAGAGAAAGACGTTTCAGGCTAACATGAAGCGCAACGCTATGCAAACCGGTCAAGTCAGATTTGGGGGCGTTAAAGATGATGATTATCGTTTTAGAACCTGGAACAGAAAACCTGAACCCAAAACAAACGCTGCGGTTATTGCCATGAGGGATGTTTCGGGGAGTATGGGAGAATTTGAAAAATACATAACACGCAGTTTTTATTTTTGGATGGTAAGATTCTTAAGGGAAAGATATAATAAAGTTGACATAAGATTTCTTACACATCATACAGAAGCCCAGGAGGTGGACGAGCAGAAATTCTTCAAACTTGGAGAATCAGGCGGGACCAAAGTTTCATCCGCGTACCAGCTGGCTTTGGATATTATTAATAGAGATTATCCTTCCCATGATTGGAATACATATCCTTTTCACTTTTCAGACGGAGATAACTGGGGAAACGTTGATAACAGAAGATGCGTTGACCTTATTAAACAAATTATTGATAGATCCAATTTATTTGGTTATGGAGAGATCAGACAAGGCGCAATTCGTTCATCCTCCGTGCTTATGAATTCTTTTCAAGCAATCAAAGACAAGAGGTTTACACCAGTTGTGATTACAGATAAGAAAGACGTTTTCCCTGCTTTGAAACAATTCTTTAGAGCAAGACCAGATCTGGAAGGTGCTTTAGACAGAAGATAAAGATATACATGCCTACTTTTCCTCAATTATCTCCTTTCTTTCAAGATTCTTACTAATTTTTTGTTCAGCTCTTAATCGGAGAAAGTAATATAAATCAGATTTTGTGTCAAAGGGAGGTGAAAAAGTTGTGAACGTATTTGCATGGATAGTTTTTGGTTTAGTGGCAGGAGTAGTCGCAAACGTTATAGATCCCCGTCCCGCAAAAGGTGGTTTAGTGGGAGCGATTATCCTTGGAATAGCAGGAGCACTTGTAGGAGGATTTCTGGCTAACCTGGTATTTGGTGTTGGAATAACAGGTTTTGACATAAACTCATTTGTAATAGCGGTTATAGGGTCTTTGGTGCTCTTGTTTATAGGAAGAAGCATGAGAAAAATATAAGGCTGTTTGTGATTAGAGTTGCTAAAATTTAATCTTTGAGAATAAAGGAGGTGAATTAAAGTGGCAGATGATAAAAAGAGACAGGATGAAGATATTCAGCAGGAAGAAGAAAGCGGAGAAAAAGGAGGAAAATCAGAGGTAAAAGACAAAAAAGAGATGGATACGGATGAATATTACGAAGAGTAAATATCTTCTTAAAACAAACAGATGGTTTACATCTGTTTGTTGAATTAATACTATTTTTATCAATGGGTTTGAATAATGAAATTAAATATTTAAGGGAGGTGAAGCATTATGGCTTATGAACATACTAATAAAAAAGGTACAAAATACTATTTGAATTCCAAGCTGGTTACTTTAAGAGGAGGTAAAAAACAGACAATTTATTATTTCTCAAGAAGTGCGGGGCAAAACAGTATAGATAAAATGCCCGAGGGCTATAAGGTGGTAGAAAATGAAAGAACAGGTCTTCCTGTTTTAAAAAAGAAATAAATAAATTTTTGTGAATTATAAAAATAAATGATTTAAAACGCAATAAATCTTTAAGCTAGTTAGGGGTAAATTTCATTATACGCTTGAGTGCTGTAAATAAGCAGGCTTCTTTAAGATTGAGTTTTTGATTTTTTGAGATTTTCCATACGTATTCAAACGATTTTTGCATCATTCTCTCAAGCTCTTTTAAAACAAATTCTTTTTCATATTTTGAATTTTCCAGGTTTTGTTTCCATTCAAGATAAGATCCAGCAACTCCTCCTCCGTTTGAAAGTATATCAGGCACAATAATTACTTTCTTTTTTGTGAGATATTCGTAGGCTTCATAAGACACAGGGCCGTTTGCCATTTCAATTATGATCTTTGTCTTGACTCTATGCATATTAGATTTATTAATCACGTTTTCTAAGGCTGCCGGAACAAGAATATCCACAGGAAGAGCAATTAAATCCTCGTTTGAAATCGGCCTTCCGCGTGTCAAATCGCAAACGCCCCCTACGCAGTAACAGCCCGCAATAAAACCTTTCTTTTTTTTGCAAGTTCTGACCAGCGGAATATCAAGTGAAAGAAGGGTGCTTAAATTTTTGTTTGTGATTCCGCCTTTTGAATCTGAAACAGCAACTACTTTAAACCCTTTTTGGCTTGCAAAAAGAGAAAAATGATATCCAACATTGCCAAAACCCTGAACAGCAATAGTTAAATCTTTATTTTTTAAGCCCAGTTTTTTTACAAGTTCGCAAAGTACAATTATTCCTCCCCACCCTGTTGCTTCAGTTCGTCCTTCAAGGCCGTATTTTTCCTTTGGCTTTCCGGTGAATGCCGCGTAAAGGACATTTTCGGAAATATTCTTTTTACTGCTTAATTTTACGTATTCGTCCACCATCCAATTTATGATTGTTGGGTTGGTATTTACATCCGGCGCTGGAATGTCTTTTTCCGGACCAATCACATCATAAATTTTTTTTACGTATCCACGGGACAAGTTTTCCAATTCTTTTTGGGATAAAGTTTTTGGATCCACTATCATTCCTCCTTTTGCCCCGCCGTAAGGAAGGTTAATAACGGCGCATTTAAGGCTCATTAAAAGAGAGAGCATTTCAACTTCTTCCCTGCTTACATTTTGATGGAATCTTATTCCTCCTTTATATGGTCCAAGGTTATTATTGTGCTGGCTTCTATAGCCTTTGAAGGTTGTTAATTTTCCGTTTTTTGTCCTTATGGGAACATTTATTTCAACAACTCTGTTTGGTTGCAGGAACGCTTCAATTTTATCTTTTCTTATGTTAAACTTGTTGGATAGTTTTAAGATAGAATTTTTAGTTTGAGACAATATATCATTATTTGTGTTCATAGAGTATTTAGCCTTTGTATAATATAATTATAAGGTTTTAATTTGTCAATAGAGAGGAAAGGTGCAAGATGGAAAACAAAGATAAAAAAAGAGTAATTTTAGGGGTGGCTGCTCATCCGGATGATCTTGAATTTGGAGCTTCAGGCACTTTTGCCAAGTGGGCTCAGACGGGCGCTGAATGTTATTATTTAATTTGCGCGGACGGTTCTAAGGGGTCCGGTGATCCAAATATTACTCCTGAAAAGTTAATTAGAATAAGGCAGAAGGAACAAATAGATGCAGGGAAAATTTTAGGACTTAAGAATGTTTTTTTTCTTGATTATCCGGATACTGAACTTGTTCCAAACCTTGATGTTAAAAGAGATATTGTGCGCTATATAAGAATGCTCAAGCCTGATACAGTGGTAACTTTGGATCCAACTATGGTTTATTCAATTTCACGAAATTCTGTTAATCATACAGATCATAGGGCGGTAGGGATTGCTGCTATGGACGCGGTTTTTCCACTTGCGCGCGACAGGCTGACATTTCCGGAGCAAGAAGTTGAAGGACTTAGTCCTCATAAGGTAAAATATTTATACTTTGTAAATTTTGACAATTACAATGAAATTGTTGATATTACTCCTTCCTTTGATATAAAAATTAAAGCTCTCACTGCTCATAAAAGTCAGATTAAAGATGAGCATGTGAAAATAACAACAGAAAGAGCAATGGAACTGGGTAAAAAAAACGGTGTGAAATACGCTGAAGGTTTTGTAAAAATAACTCTTCGGTAAAACTTATCAGAATGAAACTGTCCAAGATTTTTTTTACAAGTTTCTTTTTTTTGATTTTTTGCTCTTTTTATTTACTTATTGCACTTGTTTTTATAAAACCCGAAAAAAATCCTGTTATTATTTCTCCGGTTGAGCTGTTCGAGCAAAAAGTTTTATCAGCTCAAGCACAAAACAGCTTTTGGTTGCCAAAAGTAGATAAAATCTATGATAAGGGGATTAAGAAGCCGGAAATAAGCGCACTATCGGTAATTTCTTATGATTTAACTTCTGAAAGAATGCTGTATGACAAAAACATAAAGTCACGCTACCCTATTGCTTCGCTCACAAAAATAATGACGGCAGTAATCGCTCTTGAAAATGAAGATTTTTATCAAAAGATAAAAATTAGTAAAAGCGCTGCCGGTATTGGAGAGGATTCAATGGGTCTGACAAAGGGTGAAGAATATTCTTTGGAAGACTTGATGTATGGCTTAATTCTGCATTCGGGAAATGATGCCGCGGAGGCTATAGCGGAAAGTATGCCGTCCGGAAGGAGTAATTTTATTTATCTTATGAATAAAAAAGCCGAAGACCTGGGACTTTCTGATACGCACTTCACAAATCCAACCGGTCTTGAAGGCGATGGAAAACAATACAGCTCTGTTTTTGATTTACTGGTGATTACCCGTTACGGTTTGAATAACGGTAACTTTGCAAAAATAGTTTCCACGGTGGATTATGAAATTCCGTATACTGAACAACATAAGCAAATATATCTTTTTAATGAAACAAATTTGCTTACAACCTATCCGGGTGTTAAAGGTGTTAAGACGGGATACACGGATGAAGCAGGGCTTTGTCTTGTGACGTACTTGGAATATGACGGGCATAAAATCATAGCCATTTTGTTAAACAGTACAAACAGAATAATGGAAATGAAAGATTTGCTTGATTATTCGCTGAAAACTCTTGGTGTTGAACCCCCGCCTCATTCTTGATTCGAATATTATATTAAGTTAAAATAGGTTGGGTGTAGTAAGTACCTTTGAGTATCGAATTCAAGTTTATCTGCCGGGGTGGTGGAATGGTATACACGCAGGACTTAAAATCCTGTGGCTGCATAAGTCATAAGGGTTCGACTCCCTTTCCCGGTACGAAAGTGCAATTTAAGATTTCAAGCAATAAAACTAAATTATTACTTCCAGTCCGGTCTGTAGTATTTTTTCCCACGTAAATTTTCTGGCATGTATTCCTGCTCTATTTTTTCTTCTGTTTGTTTTTCAACAAGCCATGGGTATCGAACGTGTCCTTTTCCGTAACCAAATTGCTTCATCACTTTGTTTGCGGCGTTTCTGAGATGGAGCGGTATGGGATCAAGATTTTCTTCATCGATATCAGAAAGGGCTTCGGAAATCCCAACAGTTGAAGCAATAGATTTTCTGGCAGTCGCAAGATACGCGGCAGTCTGGGCAAGAATAAGCGTTGCTTCAGGCATTCCTATCATGTGAACTGCCTGCATGCAGGAAGTTGCCAGCACAAGCGCGGTAGGTTGAGCGTTGCCTATATCCTCAGACGCAAAAATAACCATGCGTCTTGCGATAAATATAGGGTCTTCTCCGCTTTTTATCATTCGGGCCAGATAATGAAGTGTTGCATCGGGATTGCTTCCTCTCATGGACTTGATAAAGGCGGAGATTGTATCATAATGCCAATCCCCTTTTTTGTCATAAAAAACCGCTTTTCTTTGGACTGCCTCTTCCGCAGTTTTTAAGTCAATTTTTTTATTTATCGAAGCCGCAAGTTCAACGGCGTTTATTGCCACCCGGCCATCCCCATTGGCATATTTAATAATGTGCTTAAGAGCATCAGTGCTCCATTTGTGCTTTTTGTAAAGCAGAATTGCTCTTTTAACAATTTTTTCAATATCTTCTTCCGAAAGAGAATACAATGCATAAACCTGGCTTCTTGAAATAAGCGGTGCGTTGACTCTGAAGCCCGGATTTTCCGTGGTTGCGCCAATTAAAACAATCGTTCCATTTTCAACATACGGCAGAAACGCGTCCTGCTGTGCCTTATTAAACCTGTGGATTTCATCAATAAACAGAATAGTTGTCTTACCGTACATTTTTTTGTCTTCCTGTGCGCGCTTTATAACTTTTCTAACTTCCTCTACTCCGCTTGTTACTGCGGAAAAAAATACAAAGTTGGCATTTGTGTAAGAAGCAATCAAAGACGCAAGAGTTGTTTTTCCGCTTCCGGGCGGACCCCATAAAATCATAGAAGTTATATTTCCGGTTTCAAGCATCCGTCTTACCGGTTTTCCTTTACCGACCAGATGTTCCTGGCCTATGAATTCTTCTAATTTTTTAGGCCTTAATTTTTCTGCAAGAGGTACGTTTTCCATTTGCCTATATTTTACCACCATTCTAATAAAATTCGAAATACAAATATCGAAATTCGAAACAATATCAAAATTATAATTACTTAAATTTAAAACAATAGCTACTTAATTATTTTGTCATTTTAATTTTAGATATTAGAATTTGTTTCGTGCTTCGAATTTAAAATTTCGAGTTTTCATCTAAAATGATAGTATATATTTTAATATTTTTCTGTTAGAATCAAGTTTGTTTTGGGCTACAACCTTTTTACTCTTTGAAAGGTTAAAAGAGTACAACTTGGGATGGTTTTTCTGCCGGCAGGGGCAAAAAACCATAGCAATAAAATTGGGCCCATAGCTTAATTGGTAGAGCGCTTCCATGGCATGGAAGAGGTTAGGGGTTCAAGTCCCCTTGGGTCCACTAATAGAAAGATTTTACAGCAATTGGCTTTCTTTTGAGGTGCTAACAGCAGTTGCCAAAACTTGTGCTTTATAATCTCTGAACATTCTCTGTGCTGCTTGTACTATCTCAGGATTTGAGGTCAGAATCTGCCACTCCCGTGTTCCTGCTTTTACTCCGGAAGATGCGTAATTATGTGAGCCAATAAAAAGCCATTTATTATCAGTAATTAAACACTTAGAGTGGCTCCATCTGGTATTATCAGCAAGTACAGGAAAGGTAAAATGATTTTTTTTTGCTTGAAGGCGAGCCCGTTTATCCACCAAGTAAAATGTTCCTTCAACAGTTAACAAAGGGAAATCCGGATAAAATTGCGAAGTAACAACATCAAATTCTTTACTTTGCATTTCTTCTTCTTTCCATTGATTATATTTACCCTGAAGAGAATTTGCGAATTTGCCGTCCGGATAAAGTAATGTTGCGGCTTGAACACTTTTTTGCGCTCCGGCTACAAGTTCATCTGCTTTCCTTAGAATGATTGATTTTCCAGGAATACCGCTGTCAACAAATAACCATGTGTCTGAAGAAAGCTGTTTTGAATAATCTTCTTTTGGTGGATTTTTGTGCATTGCCTCATACTCTTCTTTTAATGCAAGAGCAAGCGGGCCGCTGTATTTAATAACCATATTCATTCGCGGTTCATCTTCATGGTTTGCTGTTGAGAGATAGAAAGTTGTGCTGTTATCCGGTTTTTTGCAACTTGCAGATGCTTCATGTTTTTCTTTATTAAACACATATGTTCCCTTAGTATGATTTGTTCCAACAAAGGGGAAAAAGATTTTAACAGGAGCTTTTATTCCGTGCGGTTTATTTATTTCATCAACGGTTACGCCGGAATCTCTAAGATCTTGTACTATTTTGTTATATTTCTTCATTCTTTTAATTAAGCTACCAATGTCAAAGGGATTTAAAGCGGCAAGCGCGCTGACTCTGTTGTCCATAGCAAGATATGAATACGCGTCAATTACTAATGTTCTCTTTGCTTCTATTGAAGCGCCTTTTAAAGCCTCAGCAACAGCTTCTCCTTTTTCATCAGGAAAAAATACCATTGCTTGGGAAAAAACTTCACCTTTTCTTACTTTTTTTGCTTCATGCGCAAAATCTGCTAAAAATTCAGCTTCTGTTAATACAGCTCCATGCGGCTCCGCTTTGTATAATTCTTCTCTTCTTACAGTAGTTTCTGTTGTTGACATAAAGATGAGTATAGTATATATACTATAAGCTTGTCAATGAGCTTCATTTTTAATCTTCGTTTTTGGTGATATAATTGATCGTTAGAATATGAAGATTTTTGGTATAGATCCCGGAATTGCCCGTACTGGCTGGGGAGTGATAGAAGAAGTTAAGGGAAAAATAAGTGTTGTTGCTTATGGTTGTGTTGAAACAACTCCTGACAAGAATATTTCAGAAAGATTACTGGTAGTCTATTCTGAAATTTCAGAATTGCTTGAGAAATATAAACCTGATGCTTTGGTAATAGAAGAACTTTTTTTCAATACAAACTCAAAAACCGCTTTTGTTGTGGGACAGGCGCGGGGAGTAATGCTTTTGGCAGGTGCTAAAAAAAATATTCCAGTTTCAATTTATACCCCCTTGCAGGTAAAAATTGCCATAACGGGTTACGGCAGGGCGGAAAAAAGACAAATAGGACAAATGACCAAAACTATATTAAAATTGGATAATATTCCAAAACCTGATGATACGGCTGATGCTTTGGCTATTGCCTTAACGCACGCATTCTCAAATAAGTCCCGGTCAATCAGGAATATTTAAATTATGATAGGTTTTTTAAAAGGGATAATTACTTTAAAAGATGGACAATCTATTTATATAGACGTTAATGGTGTGGGATATAAAGTACACGCAACAGCTGAGGTGTTGTCAAAGACCAGTGCCGATTCCCAATCTTTGATATACACCTACACGCATGTCCGGGAAGATGTGATGGAGCTGTTCGGTTTTCTGCATTTTGAAGATTTAAAGCTTTTTGAAAAGCTGATAAGCGTATCCGGTGTTGGTCCAAAAACCGCTATAAATATATTTTCATTTGGAAATAAAGAACAGATAATGCAGGCAATAGTTTCAGGCGATGTTGACTTTTTTACAACCGTTCCAAGACTTGGAAAAAAGAATGCCCAAAAAATCATTATTGAGTTGAGGAGTAAAATAGCAGACAAGCACGATATAGATATTAACAGCTTAGAGAAAGATTCAAATGAAGACGTAATAAAAGCGCTTAAAAGTATAGGATTCTCCGCCCGCGAAATTCAGCAGGCAACAAAGTCTATAAAAGACAACAGTATTCCGGTTGAGGAAAAAATAAGGCTTGCGCTTAAATATTTGGGGAAATAATTATGGACGATAAAAAGGCAAATCCGTCAATAAAAAATTTGGGGCCAGAAAATCCGGAAGAAGAGGTTTTATTTACTTCACTGCGGGCAAGAAGCTGGGATGAATTCTTTGGTCAGAATAATGTTAAGGAATCTCTTCAAATTGCGATTTCAGCAGCAAAAAAAAGAAAGGAATCAATAGAACATATTTTGCTTTACGGTCCTCCCGGCCTTGGAAAAACTACTTTATCCCATCTTATTGCCCGTGAAATGGGGTCAAATATCAGAGTAACATCAGGACCTGCTATTGAAAGAGCTGGGGATCTGGCTTCAATATTAACAAATCTTGAAAAAGGAGACGTTCTTTTTATTGATGAAATACATAGACTTAATAAAGTTGTTGAGGAGACCCTGTATCCGGCAATGGAAGATTATTGTCTGGATATAGTGATTGGTAAAGGGCCTTCAGCAAGAACACTAAGGCTTGAATTGCCCCAGTTTACTATTATCGGAGCAACTACCAGGATCGGTTTACTCTCTGCGCCGTTGCGGGACAGATTTGGGGTTGTTCACAGGCTGCAGTTTTATTCTCCCAAAGAACTGGAAACAGTAATAATAAAAGCTTCAGAAAAATTAAAAGTTAAAATAGACCAGGAAAGCATTGGGGAAATATCAATGCGCGCAAGAGGAACACCTCGAATTGCTTTAAAATTATTAAAAAGAGCGCGTGATTTTGCACAGGTCAAGGGTAAAGGCGAAATATCAGCGGCTCTTACTCATAAAGCCTTAAAAATGCTTGAAATTGATAACATGGGGCTTGACAGCGCTGATATAAGATTTTTAAGGGCAATAATTCACATGCATTCAGGCGGCCCGGTAGGTATTGAAACGATTGCTTCTTCCATATCAGAAGACATTGGAACTATAGAAGAGGTAGTTGAGCCGTATTTAATGCAAATTGGGTATATTAAACGTACTCCGCGGGGAAGAACTGCCACAAGAGCGGCATATGATCATCTTGGCATTGAATATAATGAAACTATTGACAAGCAGCAAAAGCTTTTATAAAATCTCCAGCTTTTATTGCATGTGTGATTAATCCAAAACTGCCACCGCTACAAATCTTTTCTGGTCGAAAATACCCGTGCAGGTATAAAGAGTGATTCTTTTGTCATTTGATTTGTTCAAAATATGTGTTTCATCAGGCGTAACTGTAGCGGTATATTTAATAGTAAATGTTTTGGTTGAATTATCACTGAATGCTATCTTCACTTTTCCACCTGGTTTTGCCAGAACAATTTTTCCAAAGAGGTTATTCCAATTATGGGCGTATATAATGCTATTGCCCTCCTCTCCCGGCATTGGAGATGAGGTAAGATATGATGCTCCTTTTGTGGTTGTTTCCCAGTTTTTGCCATCAATGATTGAAGGGTACAAAGGCAGGTTAATATTTACATCTTGAATTACTATTTGTACCGGGTTTATGTCTGTTTTTTTGTATATTGTTTCTTTAAAGGTGTCAGGTTTGATATCAAAACTAAGTCTGTCGGGGTTATTTCTTTGCCAGACTAAATATAAACTTGATAGAATAAATATAAAGCCCGTGATTACAAAAAGTTTAGAAACAAAATTCCTCATCTTCGTCCATATATTCCCCTTTCTTTTCTTGCAAGCATAATTCCAAGTAAGATAAATGTAATGCCTACAATAAGAAGAGTGTATATGGTTAGAATATTTCCGGTGGTTGCCAGTCCAAGAACTTGTCCAACAGAGCCTGTTGAAGCTGCTTGTACACTGCCGGAGCTGCCGGAAGAACTGGAGCTACTACTAGATGAACTGCTGCCGGAAGAGCTTGAGCTGCTGCTTGACGTAGGTGTTGGAGTTGGGCTTGTGGTTTGGCAGGAAAAATTTGAATTTTTGGCCATGTAAGGTGCGTCATCAAGCCCCCACAAAGATCCATTTAATATAAAAATCCAATTTTGATTTTTAAGATCAGTAATTTCGTTGTCGGAAAGACTTGAAACTTTCCACCAGTTTGTCTGAATACCATCTCCGTTTACTGAACAAAAACATTGGGTAAGAGTATCTTCTGTTAATTTATATACTGAATCACTGCCGGTATAAGTTGCGCTGTCTCCCGGTATTCCATGCGTTCCTGTTGTGTAAGAAACAATAAGTTCTCCTTGAATATTTAGACATGAAGGAAAGCTTGGAATAGTTACCGCAAGTGCTTTAGAAGCCACAAAAACAGATAAAACAAAATATAGGATAATTACTAAAATAATATTTTTGCCTGCCATATGCTTACTATGTTAAAGAAACAATATTTTATTTTTTAATGTAAGTTTATTATAAGATTATAACATTAAATCTTGTGATTTCAATAACCTAGAGTATTCCTATCGACTTAAGTATATTTTTTATTTTATAAAAAGTGTCAATCTTTTTTGGCTCAAGAGTCAGGTTGATCACGGTCTGTCTGTTTTTTCCTTTAACGGCTTCCTTAATATTTTTATATTTATCATTCATTATGTAAATTTGGTTATCAACAGAGGGTACCAACAGGGAAAATCTTCCATCTTTATCGGTTAAAGTTGCGTTTAGGCCGTCTTGTGTTTTGATTGCCACTTTGGCAATCGGTTCGCCAAGCGTATTGGACACTGTACCTCTTATAATATTAGGCAAATAATATTGTTTTATTATTTTTGTAGCTTTTCTTTCTGAACCGTCATCGTTATATAAAGCGGTTGAACTTCCTGTTACTGTCCAATAATTTACACCCACAACATATTTTTTATTCATATAAGCCTGCTTTAAAAGCTCGTTAATAAATTCAGCCTGTTTTTCTTCTGTCATTTTTCCGTTAATGTCAGGAATTGGTGCGCCGAACTCTCCAAGTACTATGTTTGCGTCGTATTTTTGATGCAGATAATCAATATCTGTGAATAGTTGTCTTGGGTCTTTGACATAATGGTCAATAACCACTACGTTTCCGGTTTTTTTGACTGTTTCACGCGTCAAAGATTCCTTTGCTACGTCACCGTTCATTGAGAAATATCCACAGGTAACACTTTTTTTATTATTTTCAAGAAACTGATTTATATCCTCGAAAGCTTTTTGACAGTTAGCATAAGAATCTATCAAGAAATTATTAAAGCTTTTCGCGTTTTCAGAAGATGTCCTTGGATCTCCTATTGATCCGTTTTCAGGTTCGGGAGCCGGGGTAAAAATGTCCCCCGTCTCGAACAACTCAGAATGTTGTTGTATAAACGCATAAGTACTTTGATGATGTTGACTTGCCGTCATATTTTTGGGATAGTCAAACCACCCTTCCCACTCAGCAAAATTTCCCCTGAACCAAACTTTGAGATTTTTCCTTCTTGCTTGTTCAACCCATGCCTTCAGAATTGGATAAAATTCCTCATTGTAAGGCGTTGCCAGCGCAATATGAGTGGCTTTAAGGGAGGAAACCATATCTACAACAGACGGAATATATTTAAATATTTCCGGGTCCCGTGCGTAGTCTCTGGAATACTTCATTGTGTCTATTGCCTGAACCGGCCATAATATTTCCTGATTATTATTACTTACATATGTAGGCGTCATATAGCTTTTTACAATGCTTTCTTCGTTTACCCTTTTAAATACCAGTATTTCAGGAGAAGTGTAGGCTTTTTCAAAGTATTTATAAAGTCTGCCTTGAGCAATAGGATTGCTGTAAATATATTTCCAAACATCATCTTTGTTCTGAACAACTACCCATTTTGCGTATTTTTCAGGTTCTGCAAGCGATTCTTCCCAGTAAGGTTTTGTACCTACATAAATCACATTCTGCATGGGTACATTGCTTCTGATAATACTCATGGTACGGGCGTAGTCATCCATTAAAACAAGTCCACCATCATAGTTTTTAGCCATCCAGCTTTCTACGTTTGGGGATCTAGCCCGAGACAAACCCTCAGTCCCGTCAGCAAGCGTGATAACTTTTGAATACCCTATTACATATAACCCAAGCTGTATAACAAAAAGAGCAGCAAGAAGAGCTTTTGATGAAACTTTACTTTTATAAAATAAATAAGCAAAAAAAATTGCCGCAAAAGGCACCATCATTGTTCCGTACCTGGCGTTAAAGAGCCTCCATTCAAAAGAGGAAGGGGTAAGGCTTGGAATAAATATTACTGATTGGCCAATGAACAATGTGGCTACGTAAAATATAAAAGGAACGATTAAGATCAAAGAAATGGCAAGACTGTTTCTTTTGTCTTTGTTTAATAAGAACATGACAAATCCAATAAGCGAGATTGCAAATATAATTATTCCAATATTGCTCATGGATGTGAAGAAGTAATATAAAAATGACGACAAAAGATTGTGATAGGACGGAAGCTGATTTTTAATAAGCCAGTTATGTTGTTGTGATTTTGCTGAAAACTGGCTGTTTGTAAAATAAAACGGGTCACCAAGTATTAATAGATCCCAGATAAGCCAGATTAAAATGCCAAAAAAAGCAGGGGTGGCAAATAACAAAAATGTTCCCTTGATCTTTTCCAAGTTCTTTTTATCCCAAAGGTGATTTTTAAGATCAAATTCAAAGACTTGTTTGAACTTGCCGTTTAAAAGAAATGAATTGTCATCGGAAGGCTTTATAAGTTGAATAATATTTCTCATGAGTCTTTTTGGAATATCCTTGGGAATCTGAACTAAAATCACAATCAGCGCTTCAATAATTACCAAGAACCATCCGTCATAACGGCTTAGCGTCGCGCAGAAAGCAAAAAACGCGGACGCAATAAGAGAAAGGATGCTTTCTTTATTAAGCAGGAACTTTACAAAATAGTATGAAGATAATATGAAAAAGACAATAAGAGTCATTTCAGTCATGGGCGTTGATTGCATGTACAAAACGTTGGGGTTGGTGGCAAAGATAATTGCGGCAACCGCTGAGGCAAGATTGTTTTTTGTGATGAGGTTTGTAAGTTTATAGATATATATTGTTGATATAATAAAAGCAACTCCGGATATAATTGATCCTGCAAGTCCTGTTCTCCACAAAAAATCAGACAGAATAAATGGAAGCATGAAAATATGAGGTAAAGGCAACCATATCCCTCCAAGCTGAGCAAAGCCGGGCGTGAGACCGTGAACAACTCTTTTTGCGATATCCAAATGGCTTTCAGCATCTCCGTAGGCAATTATGTAATCGTGAGAGTAAGAATAAACAGTGGCTGCAATCGAGAGAATAACGGAAAGGACAATTATAATTCTAAGCCATGGAGCATTTTCAAACCAATGTTTTATTTTTAATACCTTTTTTTCTTTTATTGAAATACTAATTTTCATTTTTTTCTATTTTGGGCAGAATGAATAAAACTATAAATGCCATGAGCAGTAAAACTGCAAATATAATCAGGAAGTAATTAATAAGAGAAAGATTATCTGAGAGAAAATGGCTATATACAAAAGTTCCGCTCCTGTTGTTTTTAAGAAAATCAATGTTTAACATAAACCCGTATTTCATATTCAAATAATCTGCTTCAATTTTGGGAGGTACAGCGTTTGTTGTAAGTGCTCCAAGGAGAGCAACAGCGCTTGAAAATGCGAAGAGCACAAAAGTAACTATTTTACCCAGAAGTTTAAATTTTATTTTGTGCAAAAAAATTCCGATAAAGATTGATAAAACAGCCATAGAGATAATTAAATATCTTGGACCATACGCCCATCCTCCCCACGGATCACCCCAACTGCTATATAGGAATAAATTTACCCCAACTGTGGCTAAAAGTATTGCTTTTTCAAGGTTGACTTGTTTTATTGTAAAAAATATTCCAACCAATGCAAGAATAAATATTGGTGAAAATACAAAGATTCCCTTATCAGGAGCAATTAATAATTCATAAATTCCAAAAGGGATTCTTTCCTCTTTGAAAAATCCTGAATTATCTTTTTTTTCCTTCATCTGTTCTATAACAATTTTACCGCTTTGTTTGTTAAGTAATTTTTGTTCTTTGATTATTTTGTAACTTACCAATCCTCCGCTGACCTTATTCCATCCGCCAAAGTTTACAAAGTTGTAATATCCATGAAGACCGGTGATTAATATAAATATAAATGAAGTCAATACTATTCCCAACCTGAAATTAATCTGGATCTTTTCTTTTAATTTTGAAATTTTAAACGAGGATAAAAAGAAATAGATCATAATAGGAAGCATAAGAATCGCATTTGGGTAATCAATTAATATGGCAAGAGCGTAGTTAAACCATATAAAAATTGCCCAAAAAAAGCTTCTTTTTTTATTTTGTTTGTATTTCCAAACAGCGTAAAATGAAGAAATTATAAAAAATGTTGTCACGTGATGTTGATACAAAGTTATCGCATAACTCCAGGAGGTGGAAGCAAAAGCAAATACAATGGAAACAAAAACTGATATCCAATCAGGAAGTTTAAATAGATTTTTACTAATTTTAAAAAGAAGAAATATATTTAATAACGCAAATATGGATATTGAAAAAAATGAAAACATCTGGGACAAATTGAAATATTTCCCAATTAAATAAAACGGTAAGGAAATTAATGAAATTCCCGGGGCAAAATTGATATAAAATCTTCCTTGATAATAACCCACATCGGGATATGCAGCATCGGCAAGTGTCTGGGAGAGAGAAAAAGATTTGTTGTCCGCCAAAGACATAGAAAGAATATATCTTCCTCTTTCCGGAGAAAGTTCAAAAGGACGAGTTGCCTGATCAAGGTTGTTTTTTATCATATTTCCGTTGGGGTTACCGTATATACCTCTTAATGTAAATACGTAAAGCAATACGCTAATCAAAATGAGAATATATATAAAAATATTATTTTTTTTATTTATTAGTTTTAACATACCTTTTTAAGATAAAGTTTTAAAAAGAAATTCATGGTCTCTGGTAAATTTCTCAGGAAAAACAATTTGCTTTATCCTTCTGGCTAAATTAATCAATTTCCACCACTTCATCACTAGAAAACTTTTAGAATAATACAAGTTGTGTTGAAAATAATATTTGAGTGTAAACTCCTGTTTATAATAACTTATTCCACCGCACAAATCCAGAAGATCAGCAGAATCTTTTTTTAATTTTTCTAGCATATATATGATCATAACTTTTCCGGGGGAGAGTTTTCTGCGTTCCAAAAGGTAAGATGTTTGATAACCAACGTAGATTTTCCTGTTTTTGAAATTAAAAGAATATGCAATAGGCGTATTTTCGTAATATAAAAAACAAAGCTGAACAAATCGTTGGCAATACTTCACTATATTTGTATAAAAATCTCTTTCTTCTTTATTTGAAAATATATCCTTAGAATGCCGTTGTTTTCCGCTTTTTTGATCAATTGCAAACATTGTTTTTAGATGTTCGAGTAAATTATTACCGCCTTCGTAAGTTTTAAAACTGAATTGGCCGGAGTTTTTTCTAAGGATAATTTTGATTTTGCTTAGCGTAGATTTAGAAATTGATTTTAAAGGATCCTCTGAAAAATCAATGTATGGATTTACGGATATTAAAGAAAAAAACATACCGGGAAAAGAGTTATGAAGTATTTCCACTGCCCTGCTGTCAATTTTTGTTATATGAAGGTTTCTCTTGGAAGATATTTTGCTAAAAAAACTTTTCAGGAGCTCTTTATCGTATTTTTCAACCAAAAAAGGAGTACCTACAACATGTTTATTACCTATTGAACTTGCTACTTTTATTCCAAAACACCTGGTGAAAAACAAAGGCAGAATTGCAACTAGATCCTTTTCTTTATGGCACACGTATATTTCATATTCCTTTATGCCGTATGTCTTTTGGCATGTCAAAAACCACTCGTAAGAGTTAAATATATTTGCGTTCTCTGCTTTTTGCCACAAATCTGTCCACTGCTTGATAAGTGTCAAGTTTACTTGTTTTACTATTTCGGTCTGAAATTTATTCATGCCCGTATTATTAAAAGTGTTTTTATATTACGGTATAGTGAATAAGCTGTCATGTGATGCTGCAGATAATTGAACATAATATTTTTACATTGGTACGTTATTTTAAGATAGTTTCTAATTACAATTTTCTTTGAAATAATAACTTTATATAAAGCTCTATATTCCTTTGTAAAAGATTTTTTAACATGGTCATCACCAGATCCAAAATCTATTGTATTAACATTTTTTGTCACTAAATCTTCGAAAAGCTTAATTAGCAGTACTCTTCCCAGAGAATAGCGGTCATATTCTTTAAGGGAGGATATCTGGCTGCAAAAAAAAGTGGATCCTACAACAAAACCCATTTCATAAGCAATAGGTTTGTTACCGTGGTATAAAATATTGATCAAGAAGTTTTTTTTAAAATGTTTGGCAAGAGACCCGTAGAATCCTTTTGTGTCTTCACATGAAAAAGCATTATAGCCTCTTGTCTTCTTTCTGCTTTCTTGGTCAATTGCAAAAGCGATTTTTAATATATCTGGGTTTTCCCCGTTGAAAGACTTCAGCTTAAGTTTTTCTTCAATATCGTGAGCTCTACGCATAAGTTTTTTTTTGTTTCTTATGAATACTTGCCCAGTTTCGTCTTTATGAAGACTCATGTAATAATTTAAACTGTAAGATGCAAAATCTATTTCTGATGTGTTTTTTTTCAAACAGGCTATTATATCTTCCGGAACGTTGTCAATAAATATATTTCCTGTTTCTAGTAGTTTTTTAACTAATACTCTCATAATTTTTGCGTCTTTTGGATCTACTAAAAAAGGTGTGCCGCAGACAAAATCTCCAGGGGGAACTGTATAAAAATCTACACAATATTTTTTTTCCTTAATAAGAGCAACAAGTGCTGCTAGATGATTACTTTTGTATACACAAATAATTACATAGTCTTTATACTTGAAATTTTCCATGACTGATAAAAACCAGTATGGAGAGTTGACATAATTAGCATAAGGTGAATTCTCCCAAAGATACACCCAATCCTGCAACAGCTTGCTCTCTATTTTTTTATAGATTATAGTTTTCATAATTTTTTACTTAAGAAATAAACTTCTTTGTGGCTTGGAACTTTGCCATCAGGAAATAAGCCCTGAAATTGCGTTTTATATAACTTTATTAGGCTGCTTTTTTTACTAAGGTTAACTTTCAATTCAAATTCTTGATAACTTTCATCAGCATGGCCATAATTATTAGCTCGGAGATTATAGGGAAAATCAGAGTATAAAATCAGATTGTCAAATAAGTCTTCGCAGACTTTTCGTGTAATCACGTGATCTGCATGGTTGCCAATGCCATATGGAGCAAATACAAGAATTTTTTCCCCATTGAACTTTTTAAGTATTTTTTTTAACTGAGTTGTTGCATGATCATGGGGTGATATTCTTCTGACAACGTGCCATTTATAAGTGGGGTAAATGTGATTTATTTCCGGAAATACTTTACCAAGAAAATTAAAATTATTTTTTTTTCTGAACAATGCGTCCACCAAACCAAGATTAATAATCTTTACATTTAAGGAAGATAACACATTCTTATCCTCCTTAAATCTTTCTTTAAATAAAACAGTGGCATCACTTCCTCCGTTTGACTCTTTTAAGAATTTGCGCGCGGATAAAGTGTATGGTTTTTTATGCGCCTTTGTAAAAACATTTATTATTGTAATACTGGTTTTACCAGTCAAGTGCATTAATAAACTGCCACAGGAGAGGACTGCATCGTCAAAATGTGGCGATATAAAAATACATTTAAACTTTTTATTAAGTATTTGTTTTACTAATTTATTGCTCATAAACCGGCTGTTACATGTCTAATATAGTCGTCATATAATTTTGAAATTGAGTTCCAGGTAAACTTTCTGGCGTATTTTATTCCTTCAATTTTCATATAATTTCTGAGTAATGGATCTGATACAACCTGTGAGATTGCTTTTGATAATTTATCAGTATCAAAGGCGCGTACTTTTTTGGCTGCTTTACCGGGAATCCAAGAAAGACCTTTTATATCAAAGCACACTATTGGAAGACCGTGTGCCATTGCCTCAAGGCCAACAAGTGAATAGGTTTCAAACCTTGACGGTATAACAGCACACGCAGCATAATTTAGAAGCGTTTCTTTTTTTCTTCCCGATACTCTGCCTTCAAATATTACATACTTATCAATGTCAAATTTATCTACAATCTGCTTCAATTTTTTTAATTCTTTTGGATCCCCAAATCCTGCAATAATTAATTTATAAGCATATTTTTTTTCTTCATTAAATTTTTTGAACGCTGGGATAAGCAGGTCAATCCCTTTCTGGTTAATTTCTATTCTTCCTAGAAACAAAATGTAATTTTTGTATGAAAATTTTCTGTTATTAACTTTATCAACTCCATTGCTTATCACGGCAACCGAACATTTGGAGTTGATCCTTAGCACTTTTTCCTTTAACGACTTGCTAGTGACGATAATATTTTTGTATTTTTTAATCCCAATATTTTCTATCAAATGAAATGGCAGCTTGTATTTTCTTTGCATGTCTTCTGCCGCAAGCATGTGCACAACACCAACCACTGTGTTTTTAGTGAATAACGGCAGAAAAGATGTTGTCAGAGGAGGAGAAAAACTTTCTAACCACAGATCATATTTTTTAAAGATTATAATCAATGGTAATGCCAATTGAAAAACTAACATTGAAAGTTTTGGATGCAAAAATTTTAGCCCAAATCTTTCATAATCCACGCCGTCTATGTTTTCTCTTGTTTTTCCTGAATGGTTCCAGCTTAGTATTCTAATACTATATTTACAGCATATTCTTTTTGCTAATTCATGAATTGCAATAGCCCCTCCTCCACCATAGAACGGATTTTTTATGTCGTCATAGGTTGAAATAATTATCAGTGATTTTTTGTTATTTTTCATATTTTATCGGTTTTTTTGTAGATGTAACAATGTCCCATATTGGTGATGTATCGGGTTTTAGAAAAGCTGCTCTTTTGAGCATAATTAAATTCAATAATAATGCAAGCGGGGCATAGAAAGGTAGACGTATAAAAGTCTTCAAAATCCCAATTAATTTGTATTGCCAAGGGATAAAATACACTTTTTTAATCTTGTCCCCGAACATCTTTTCTAGCTTCTCATCTTTTTTTCCGATTGTGCGGCGCAAAAGTTTTTCCAAATCGCTTAATGTAGCAATGGACCATTGTAGTATTTCTGCGCTACGGCAATATCTAAATCCGTTAGTCTTGTCTGCCATTAAATATATAAACAAATGTGGGTCGGATAAAAAAGTGGGTATAACAACAGATTGCGCAAAAGAACCTCTGTAGGCTGTGGCAGACCCAAAGAAATTAAGGGCGCTGTTATGATTAGGAATGCTTAATCTTACAAAATCCCAAAGAACAAAACTTGCGTGAATAACTTTCCCTATAAAATTATCTGGGCGTAAAGGGATTTGGTGAGCTGCAACCATTTTTGCGTTGTCATCCGCTATCAACACTCCCACAAGTTTTTCTAAAAAACGGTTTCCTACCAAAGCTATATCAGCATCTAAAACAACTATTATATCGCTTTTACATTCTCTGAAAATCTGGTTAACTCTGAAATATTTCCCTTTTCTTTGCCTATCTTTTTTTAATTTGATAATTGGGTTTTTTTGTATTAGTGTTTCAATTTTCTCATGAGTTTTGTCAGTACTGCCGTCGGAATATATACTTATTTCTCGCAGAACAAAATTACCACACTTTTGGTTGAGCAAGGAAATAAGTAGATTATCAATATTTGCCTCTTCATTATACACAGGGATACCGATTGTTACCGTATATTTTGATTTATTTTTCATATAACTTTTTTTGCTTCATCTAAAACTTTAATGACACAATTTGTCCCATTTTTATTAGTTCTGTAAATATATTTTAAAATTTAACTTGTTGACAATATTAAAAACGCTAAATGTTCTCATATATCATGTTTTATTGATTTGAAAATTATTCCTTCAAAATCAATATTTTTAAATTTAATAAGCATTAACGCTACAGAAGAAATGTCATAGGCTGATAAGTAATTTTTTGAATTAAGAGACAGAAATGTATTAATTGTTGCTGGCATGAGGCAGGTAACTCGAACACCATAGGGTTTTAATTCTTTGTTAAGAGCAAAAGAAAATCCTTCTATGGCATATTTGGCGGTTGCATATAAAACCTTATTGGGCGTTATATTAGTGTTATGGCTTATTTTACTGCCAATGTTGATGATTAAACCGCCTTTATGCTTTTTAAACACGGGTACTACTGCGCTGGACATAAGAAATGCGCTCTTCAAATTATTGTCTATCACCAAATTATAATCATTAATTGATGTGTTGACGAATGGTTTATTTATAAATTTCCCGGCGCAATTTATTAGAGTATTCACTTTTCCATATTTATCAATGGTAAGATTTACTACGCGATTAACATCTTCTTTATTTATGCAGTTAGCTTTTATTAAAAGAATTCTTTTAGGATCAAAGTTTAAAAAATTATTAAAATTTGTATCATTTCTGGAAACAAGAGCAAGACTAGCACCTTCTTTGTAAAGACTTTCGGCTATTGCTTTACCGACATTTCTACAACCGCCGGTAATGATAACAACATGATTATTTAGCGTATTTGCAAACGGCGAAATATAATTTCCTGGCGGAATTATTGATTGTATCAATTGTTTTACTTTTATAATCATAATAATCTAATTATTTAAATTTTTTGTTGAAGTTACCACTTCCCATTTTCCGTCCATTTTTTTTAATTCCCTAGTTGCCATAAACTTTCCAATGATATTTACAAAACAGATGAAAATACAATGTATTGGCTTATTAGTGAATTGCTTCAACATTAATAAATAAAATCTTTTTTTGGAGATAGAATATTCTTGTGTGTACAGATCTTGGAATATCTTACTCATACGGCTTGATCCAACACAAAACCTTTTGAATTGATTTAAATAGTCTTTCAAATTTGTTGGAAGCTGGTAGTATACGTTCACTGATTTTACGTGCCTGAATTCAAATCCATTTTGAATGCAGTCAAAGTATGTGTAAATGTCGTTCAATACCATAGTAGGCGGCACTTTTAGTACCTTATAAAATGGTTTGGATAAGGCCTGAATTCTGCCTGTGCAACCAAAAGCGTTATGACCGCCTTTCCATTCCTGTCTCAAAACTTCATAAACATTGATTGTGGTTTTTACTGCATGTTGGAAAAAATTTTTGACACGGATTGGTAGAAAATTTCCTGAAACTAAACCTACATTTTCTTCTTTAATAATTGGCTCAATAAGTTTCTTAATAACGTCTTCTCCGTTTAAAACCACATCAGCATCAAAGAGCGCTAAAATATCAGAATTAACTATTTTTGGGAAAGTATTTAAATGGTAGGATTTTCCCATTCTTTTTTTAAAATCAAGAATTTCAATTCTTGGATCTTTTATTTCTTCCACTTTCTCCACAGTTTTATCCGTGCTTGCGTCAGAAAGAACAATAATTCTTTCTATCAAGTACCCATCCTCTTTTTGTCTCAGAATTGAATTAAGAAGATTTGTAATATTTGCCTCTTCATTATAAGCAGGGATGCCTATTGTTACCGTATATATTGATTTATTTTCCATGTAATTTTTTCATTGCTTCTTCAAACACTTTTGCAACATATTTTATTTCCTCTTTTGCCATATCAGCATAAAGGGGAAATCTCATTACGCATTTACTGACGTTTTCAGTAATTTTAAGATCTGAAGCTTTATATCCAAGCCTTATTCCCTGTGGCGCGGAATGAAGGGGGATATAATGAAATGTAGCTTGTACCCCATTTTTCCGAAGAAAATCCATTGTAAAATTTCTATCTTTTTCGGAGCTAAAAATTACATAAAATATGTGCCCATTATGGATAGCGTATTTAGGAATTTTCGGAATTCTAAATATTTTGTGTTTTTCGTATTTTGATAATAATTTTTTATAGTAGTTATAAGCTTTTAAACGTTTTTTTGTTATTTCATCAATACTTTCAAGTTGGGCCAGTAAGAATGCTGCCAGTATGTCACTTGGAAGAATGCTTGATCCAACATCAACCCATGTATATTTGTCCACTTCTCCTCTGAAAAATTTTGTTCTGTTTGTTCCTTTTTCTCTGATTATTTCAGCTTTTTCTATTATCTTTTTATCGTCAGTATTAATGTACAATGCTCCTCCTTCACCGCATGTGACATTCTTTGTGTCGTGAAAACTTAGGCAGCCAAAATCCCCAATTGTCCCAAGATATTTATTTTTATATTTACTCTCAATAGCTTGCGCTGCGTCTTCTATAACTTTAAGATTACTTTCCTTTGCTGTTTTCATGATCCTATCCATATCACACGCCACACCCGCGTAATGAACAACCATTATTGCTTTTGTATTTTTATTTAACTTTCTTTTTATGTCTTTCGGATCAATATTTAATGTGTCTTTTTGTATTTCTGTAAATACCACTTTTACTCCGTAAGAAAACAGAATAGCATTTACGGTTGAAGAAAAAGTGAATGACGGAACAATCACTTCATCGCCAGGTTTTAAATCCAACAGTCTTACCGCCAGTTCAAGAGCTGTGGTTCCAGAGGTAGTTAGAAAAACTTTATTTACATGATATTTCTTTTCAAGAAATTCTTGAGCCATTTTTGTGTACTTTCCATCACCTGACAGGTCGAGTCTATTGTCAAAAAGATCCTTAATGTATTTAAGTTCGTTACCTGATATGTATGGTTTAAAAAATTTAATTAGCATATTTATCGCTTAGTATTGTTTTAAGAAAAACATCATATTCATTTGCAACATTGCTCCAGGAGTATTTCCTGGCTACTATTCTTGTGTTTTTGCGCATACTGTTAATAAACTTTTTATTTGCGGCCAGTTTTATTAATCTTGAATACTCTTTTACGTCAAAAGGCCTTGCTTTTAGCGCAACTCTTTTATCTGCCCATTTCAAAGCAGGAATATCAAAGCATATCAAAGGCAAGCCGGAGGCCAGTGCTTCCAGGGAAAAAAGAGAAAAACCTTCGTGTCTGGAGGGAAAAGCTATATACAGAGCTTCTGACAAAATATTCTTTTTCTTCTGTCCGTACGCAGGGCCGACCATTCTTACATATTTATCAAGATTTAATTTTGTTATAAGAAGTTTAATTTTTTGTTCGTCCGGACCATTACCAGCAATTACCAACGGGTATTTAATCTCTTTTGCTACCCCAGAATAGGCTTTTAGTAAAAGATCTATTCCTTTTTGATTGATGTCAAATCTGCCTAAAAACAGTATATGTTTTGGGATCCTTGCTTTAATTTTAAAAAACTCATTTCCTACCCCTTCAGGAACTATTTTAGAAACAATTTTAGGGTTATATTTTTTCATTCTTAAATCAAGACTTTCTGTATATGGCAAAAAATACCTGTAAAATCTGCAGCCGAATTTTTCTATCAAATCAAAAGGAAGTTTATAAAGTCTGGAAAATCTATCTGCTTCAAAAGATGTTGGAATCGCAACAACTGGTATTTTTGTCCACAAAGGAGTGAACAATGTTGATATTGGCGAAGTAAAGCACTCAATAATTACATTAGAATTCAGTTTTATTACATAAAAAGGTAAGGTCAGTATATAAAAGATATTATTTAACCTAATGTTATTGCTTCCCAAGCCAATATGTATATACTTCATTCCATTTTCAAATCTGTCTTTATATCCTGGGAAACGTGAGGAAACTACAGTAATTTTATGTCCTTTTTCAGCAAGTCTTTTACCAACTTCCAAGGTTGCTTTTGCTTGTCCAGCGGCAAGCAGCGGATTTTTTATGTCATCAAAATCTAAAATAGCAATTTTTAGTTTTGTTAATTTTATTCTCATATTTTAATATTTAGTACTTCTAAGCCTTTGTTTGCGCTGCTTTCCCAGTCATGCGTTTTTGCCCATTCTACTGACAATTTTGACATTTTAGACCTTAAATCTTTATTTTTCAATAAGGTAAGAATTCTTTCGGCAAAAGCATCGGAATCTCCGTACTCAACAAGAAATCCAGTTGACGGATTTCTTACAGAGTCTTTAAGTCCCGGAACATCAGAAGCAACCACAGGAGTTCCGCATGCATTTGCTTCAATTGTTGTAATCCCCCACCCTTCCATAAACGACGGATTAACAAAAACCCAAGCTCTTTGAAGAAGATTAACTTTGTCTTCCTCGTTTATTTTGCCAGTAAATTCAATTTTTTCTATTATTCCAAGTTTTTGTGCGAGCGCCCTGAGATTTAAAAACTCTTCTCCTTCTCCTGCAATAACGAGTTTTGCATTAGGAATTACATGTAAAATTTTCCTGAACGATTTAATAAGAATATTAACTGACTTATAACTTTTAAGTCTTCCCATGTATAGAACCATAGGGGTTTTGCTTTTATCACCCGGTTTAAGTTTTTTTAAATCAACACCAGGATATATAATTTCAACTGTATTACTCGTTAAGTTAATTGTCTTCATTTCTTCTCTAGTTGAATTTGAAATTGTAATAAATTTGGTTTTTTTGTATGCCCAGGGCATAAAAAGATTTTCAAGTGTTGAGGCTACAAATGCCAGCGGTTTTGGAAGGGATTTATAAAACACGTCTTGATGAACATGATAAAGAACTGAATAAACAGGCTCTTTTGCATAAAATGGTGTAAAAAATGGCACGCCGTTTTGCGAGTCAATAATTACATCATATTTTCCTCTGAATTTTGTTATGTAATATATAAATGCCCAGACATATACAAAGTAAAATCCCCCGCGTCTTATTACCTGTACTCCGTCAATTGCTTCATTTCTGGCAGACTTTCCATCATTTCCGCAAAAAAGTGTTACTTGGTGGCCTTTTCTTACCCAGCGTTTAGCAAGTTCATGTATGTAAACTTCTGCTCCTCCAGCAAATCTATGTTTTGTATCTCTCCAATTTAGAATAAGAATACGTTTATGAGTATCGTCAATCTTTAAAACAGGAGAAACTTTTGGCAAACCTTTGAATAGATAGAAAAAATCAACAATATTAGAAAGGAGAAACTTTTCATTTATTTGGATAAAGTGAAGTAAAATAGTTACCGTGAAGCTCGCAAGACTTGTAATAAACACAACGTTTGTTATTTCACCTATATTTTGATGATAAATTATAACGCCTAGGGCCATAATAAATGTAAAGATAAAAGATATAATAGGAAATGTGTAATGATGTCGTGATAGATGAAAAACTATAATTTTACTTGATACACTGTATAGTGCGATAGCACCTCCATAAAGAGCTAAATAAGGAACTATAACAAACGCTTTAGTGCCAAAAAGTATTGGCACAGTAATATTTCCAAATAAGCCAATCGGAATATACGCGATTAAACAGAGCACGGTACTTGCAAAAAGTATTGTATAGAAATTTTTATTTGGATTATTTTTTAAACCTTCATCGCGGCTTGCAAACGGTACGATGAAAATGTTTAAAAGCGAACTGAAAAAATAAATCATTTTCCCAACCAGAGACAAAAGCGCATACTCTCCGGCTCCTTTTGGATCAAGAAAATGTTTTACAAGGAATACATCAATACTTAAAAAAGCGGTTGTAGCGATTCCTGTCAAAACTGCTGCAACATAAAACCTGAGAGGCATTCTGTAGTTATGTTTCTCAATTTTTTTTATTTTTTTTGAAATAATTAATTGAGAAATAATAAATGCGCAGGTTACAGATATGGGTATAGAGGCGTAAGCCCAAAAATTAAACCCAAGAGAAACAATTACAAGAGTTGATAAAAGCTTTACAAGAGATTCAATAATAGTTATAAGGGCAAGAAATATAAAATAGAAATTTCCCTGCAAAAATCCTCTGTTGGCAGATACGAGGGTACCAAATAAAATAACAGGTGTAAACAATATTAACGGGATAATATTGTTCGTATCAAAAAAATGAGAAACAAAAGGAGTGCTAATAAGCCAGAAAAAACATATTCCAAATGCTATAAAAAATGATTTTTTCTTTGTAGACATAAAAAATCCCGCAGCTTTTTCTTTACCGGAGGTTGCACCTATATACGCAATTCTATGAGTTATTGTTATTCCCAGTGCACCCAAAAAAATAGTGGCAAAATACCATAAAGTGTTTATTAATGTAACTAAACCAAAGTCTTCAAAACTTAAGACACGTCCTAAATAGGCGTTAAATATAAAATTCAATAAATTAGAAAACATGAGCGAAGCAAGTAAAATGCCTCCACCAGTTAAAACTTTTTTTGTAAAAACTTTCATATATTTAACTTATTCCGTCAATTTCTGAGACCCTTTTTGAATAGTTTGTTTTTTTTAATGTAAAAGTGCCCGGAATTACGACTGGAGCAGGAACCGGATCTATAAGCTCCCTGTCAACAAGATTTCTTCCGATTATGCCTCTCGCGTGCTTTATTACGTCTTCGTTATCAAGATGCAATCCGTGTTTTGTTTTTGACCAGTGATAAGGCTGTTTGATCAGTTTGAAAGTTGCGGTATAAGCCGCTAGGCTCATTCCCAGCCAATAAAAAGGTACAAGAAAAACGTAATGGATTAACCCGAAGTATTTTCTTTTCGCACACCCGATCATGTAGTAGTACATGTACAAAAAATTTCCTATAAAAAGTGAAAAAACTCCCACGTAAAGTACGGGAGGAGGGAAAAATGATTCTATAAAAGTTCCAAGAGTTGATCTTGTAGCAAAATACAGGAAAGTTATTATCCACATGAAAGGATTGATAAGCATGGATAAAACTTTTCCTCCAACAACCAACTGAAAAATTATAAGATTTGTTTTTTTGGTATTTTTGGTAAATTCCCCCGGGTTTCTCATGTGTACAAGATAAGTCTGCAAGTAGCCTTTTATCCAGCGCGTTCTTTGCCAGAACCAGTTTACAAAGTCACTGTTTGCTTCTTCATAGGTAGTTGAGTTTAAAATTGCAGTTCTGTAGCCTTTTTTTACCAGTCTTACCCCCAAGTCACAGTCTTCCGTTACATTGAACGAATCCCAGCCCTTAACATCTTTTAAGTCAGAGGTTCTAAAGTGATTGCTTGTTCCCCCAAGCGGAATAGGAGCATTTATTGATTGCAGGCCAGTTAGTACCAAATCAAACCACAGTGAGTATTCAGCAGTAAAAACACGCGTTATGATATTTTGATGCGGGTTGTAAAAATTAAGCTTTGCTTGAATACAGGTTACCTGGCAGCCTGCCTTATTAAATGCTATAACTGTTTTTTTGAGTTGGTTTGGTTCCGGAATGTCTTCTGCGTCATACACTACTGAATATTTTCCTCGGGCCTTTTGTAAGCCATAATTACAGGCTTTGGGTTTTGTTTTTGGAAGCGAATCAGGAACAATAACCGTTTGAAAATATGAGGGAAGATTATAAAGTTCAGCTTTTTGTACTGTTTCTTTATCATTTTCTTCAAGCAGAAGCAAAACCTGAAGTTTGTCTTTTGGATAATTTAGCCTGTTAATTGCTGTTACAAATTGAGGCAGGACTTCCCATTCTTTATAAAGCGGACAGAAAATTGTGTAAGTTGGCCATGTATTCTCATCCACTTTTTCTATCTCGGTTTTACTTATATTTATCTCCGGTTTTTTGGAAAAGCTTTTGTAGATCAAAAATAAATTAAATAAAAGATCACAAAAGTATAAAATAGACAAAGAAGCAATAAGAGCAATTGCTGTTGTGTGCCAGTCAAGAATTATTGCACTAAGCGTTATTAAAGCAAAAATTCCCAAAGCCACAGATTGTTTTTTTGAAAGGCTTTTGAACGCGCTTTCCCCGTGATCAAGAAGGCTATGATGAATAAATTTGTTTCCTTTATAATGAAAACCAGGCCCTTCCCTTTTTACAGTACTGGGGTGAAGAGGTACTATTTCAGGAGAGCAAAATTTAAGCTTTATGGCGGATAATCCTATTTCAAAGCTTGCCTTCAGAATATTTATTTTTTCCTTCCCCGCGTATCTTGGTCTAAAGACAATTCCAGAACTTTTTATTGTGTATCCCGCATTTTGCGCTTTTACCAGAAATTCCAGGTCAAACGCCCACGGAGACGGATCAAGATTAACTCTTTCAAGTATTTCACGTTTGAAAACTTTAAGACCGGATTGTACGTCATAAGGCATTCCGTGAAGAATTTTGCCAAAAAATAATGAAAATGCCTTACTTATTATTTGACGCAGTAAGCTTGTTTTTTGTTCTGTTCTTTTAGCTACCACTATATCTGTATTGCGGTTAATTTTTTTGAGCATTTCAGGAATATACTCTGGGGAGTATTGAAGATCTGCGTCAATCATGCAGATCAAATTATATTTTGCGTTAGAGAAGCCTTCGATTAATGATTGTGCCTTACCCCGTTTTCCCTTCTTGGAAAACATTCTGACGGGATATTTTTTTTCGTGATAAAAAATTGCGTCTCTTGTTTTATCAGTTGAGTGGTCATCAATAAAAATTATTTCATAAACAATACCGCACCCTGATAGGGAGCTGTCAATTTGTTTTATTAATTCCTGGATGTTTTTTTCTTCATTCCAGGTTGGAATAACGACAGATAATTTGTTCATTACGTGCTCTGTTTTTTTTGTTTCTTTAATAAAAAAACTCCACTCGTAGAACTCAGCGGGGCAGTCTGATGAATTATCGCAAGTATCTAAAATGGTAGATTTTGTAAGATTCATTACTATAACACAACAATTATTCCTTGTAAAGAAGTTTTCCTTATTATTATTTGGTAATAGGATGGTAAGAAAAAAACTATAAGCCTTTTCTTACCAAATATTTCATATTTTGAAATCTTTAATTCTGACCTGATTAAATCAAGCCTTACAGTTTTAAATCAAAATTAAAACTTCGGATTTGGTGATTTTCATCATGCGAAGCTTGCAAAATCTGCAGATAGTCTTAACCTTCAGTCGGGATATTTTTGGAAAACCGGCGGAGTCAATGAAGAAAATCAGAATTCAGTTTCATCCATACTTCTTGCTATGCTTTTATCTTTTGTTCTGATAATTGTGACCATAACAAATACCCCACTTTCCTGCTCTAATAGGTGTCTTAATATCAAAGCAAAACTTCCATTCAAACGTGCCATAGCAGGTTTAACTTTTTCCGGGACTATCATGTTGTTTCTCATACCTGTTGTTTACTATTACTGGTTTGCTGACCAATAATCTTCTATCCGATTTCTTACAATTTTATTATTGATTTCTTATTATATTCCCCTAGTATCAAGATACTTCCAAATATGAAGAATATTATGTGCTCCACACGAAAGACTATAAATTTTAAATTCCAAAAGCGTTTAGGGAAAGTTGTGAGGTTTTGATAGTAATAGTTTTGCATTTATCTAAAATATTCTTGATTTAAGATTTTTAGATATGGATAAACAAATAATACATAAAACTCACATATTTTACTGGAATTCAATGGACAGATCTCCGCCTTAAGAGACAGAGAGCTTTTTAAATAATTTTTTTCATCCCCCTAAAGGGGATTATTTTTTTTATGTAGTCTTAAAATGAGTTATTTAATAATTTACCCAATCGGATATAAATTCAAAATAATAAATATAGAATGTATCAATTTTTGCTATAATATAGATGTGAATTTAAGCGGGGACTAGCTCAGTTGGCTAGAGCGCGCGGTTTGCCCGGTATATTTTCGGAGACTAGTTCATCGGTAGAACGCTCGGTTTGGGACCGAGAAGTACAGGGTTCAATTCCCTGGTCTCCGACAGAGAAAATTACCGGGTAAAGGTTTACTCAGAAAATCGCGTA
Source organism: Candidatus Levybacteria bacterium RIFCSPHIGHO2_01_FULL_36_15 (assembly GCA_001782015.1). Classification (GTDB taxonomy): domain Bacteria; phylum Patescibacteriota; class Microgenomatia; order Levybacterales; family GWA1-39-11; genus 2-01-FULL-36-15. The sequence goes on along the minus strand of MFNJ01000048.1, from coordinate 129 downwards.
GCGATTATTCCGAGACCGTGAGGTCGGAGGTTCAAGTCCTCTGTCCCCGACAAATTATTGTTGAATTATTTGCGCGGGATTAGTTGAGCGGTTCAACATTTGCTTTCCAAGCAAAAAAGACGGGTTCGA
>MFNJ01000047.1:74332-78880 GCA_001782015.1 Candidatus Levybacteria bacterium RIFCSPHIGHO2_01_FULL_36_15 | reverse complement strand
ATAAATACGGTAATGAGATGATGCCAAAAATCGACAAACTATCAATTAATTTTTAAAATAGTATATTTTCTATCTAAATAACAGGAAAATATGTTCCAGACATAAAAGAAATGGATCAGGAATTTAAAAATTAAGCGCGCTCAAGTCTATACCCTCCAGCCTTTTTTCCCATCCCCCGTTTTCCGGTTTTTTCTCTATAATTAATTTTGCCAGTTTCTCGTAAGATCCTGTAAAAAATTCAAAATGTTCTTTAAATGCAGGGCTTGAATTAATTATATTTGATAGGACTCTACTGACAGAAGCCGGCAGTAAATCTCTTTTGATTAAAAAAATGGATAAAGTGGGATCGTACCTTGCCGCGGCAGCCATCTCATCTATTTCACTTGGGGTAAAAACCTCAACCTGTTTTTTATCAATGTCTATGTTAAAACCGGAAGGAGAAAGCGCCCGGTTTACCCTGTCTAAAAAATCCTGCGGATTATGTGATCCGTATCTAAAACAATCTTCCACACTCAATATTGATGATCCGATCATAACAGAAGACAGATCTTTGGAAATCTGTAAAAACTTCTCAAAGACACTTTTTGATGGATCACTCAAATTTACCACTACGCCTACATTTTTAAAACCTTCCCTTCCATTCTCTATAAACATTTCAGAAAGTAAAGCCACGGGAGAACGTATTTGACCCTTATTTTTTTCCTGTTCCCGTCTTTGCGCAACCATTTCTTTAAAAACCTCAGGATAAGGTGCATAACTTCTTATAAAACTCTCCGCGCTCACAAGCATAATTATACCTTCTTAATCAATCCCGATCAACCCCTATCAGATCGGCGTCAAATCTAGACCAAGTAAGAAGAATATACATTTAAGAAGCATGTATAAATTCAAGCTTGTTTGGCTCCGCGTTTTCTCTCTCTACCGCTTTCACAAAAGTAAGTATTTTGTCCTTTTCCAAAGTCCCCTCATTCCATCTTCTTAAATTCTCTTCATAAATATCTATTCCGTATTTTTCAAGCACAAAATCAGCGTGCCTGCGTGCTTCAGCAGATCTTAAAGTAAACTGGGGCCGGGCCGGAATTTCAGCGATTCTTGAACCTTGAATTTCTCTTGTAACATCATCAACTACCAGTTCAACATATTTTATTGGATCAGGAGCCTTTTCTTTCATATTACGCAGCATTATATCATCTTAATCTGGTTTTATAAACATAAATAACACGGAAAAATCTGACAACAAATATCAACCATATTTGATCAAATCCTCTCAACTTTTAAATTTTTATGATTTTCTGTTCTTTTTATGTCTTCGAATACGAAGCTTTCCCGGGGAAACTATGATTAAATTCCCAACATAATCGTTTGTTTTCAATTTACCTAATAGTTTTTTGACTATATTATTTATCATTTTCGTTGACATTGCATTTGGAAAACGTAAAATCACAATTCCACAATGAGTTCCAAGGGGAAAACTTAATGTATTGGAAAATCCCAGATCGCCAGAAAAAAGAACTGCTTTGTGAGTTTGCGCAAATTGAAATATTTCATCATCCTGATGCCCACGAAGAACATGGTCACGAATATCAAATATGGTAAAGCCTAATTCGGAAAGAATAACTCCAAAAGATCTATGAAGATCTTCATCTATTACGGCATTCATTGAAAAGCAATTTCTTCTTCTTCAACCAGCTTTGCGGCGTACTTTAAAGCAGCCAAAACTTGATTACGAGTAAGATCATATTCGTTCATCACTTCATCAACTGTCATCCCACCTGCAATTTTACCCACAACAAGATCTACGGGTACACGAGTCCCCTCAATTACAGGTTTCCCAAAACGGACTTTTGGGTCAACAGCTATATAACGATATATTTGTTTTTTCATGTATTTGTAGTATATCATAATATAAGCAAAAAACGTGATCCAGATTCAAGGTTTTGATAAGTTCTCTTGCTTTAACAACCGGCAGTTTAGGCATTAAAAGTAAAAGTTTGAATTGATTTTTTTGAAAGTTTATAATCTTTCTTGCATGAAAAATTTACCAGACCTGAAACATGAAAAATCCCTCTGGAAAAAAGGTTTTACGGTTATTGGCATTGATGAGGTAGGAAGAGGATGTCTTGCTGGGCCATTGACAGTGGGAGCCGTAATTTTTGAAAAAATAGGTAAAAAACAAAAGATTGAAGAATTAGAGAGTATTGGTATTAATGACTCAAAAAAGTTAACATCTAAAAAGCGAGAGGAACTTTCTAAAATAATCAAAAAATCCGCTCTTTACTACTCTTGCGCATCCATAAATGTTTCCGTTATCAACAAAAGGGGAATAGTTAAAGCAACCCAGATGGCAGTGAGAAAAGCGATAAAAAGAATCATGAATCATGAATCAGGAATCAGGAATAAAAACAATAAATTCTTAATTCATAATTCTAAATTCTTTATTCTAGCAGATGCTTTTTATATTAAATACGTTAAGGGAATTGGTCTCAAAAATCAGAAAGCCATAATTCACGGAGACGGAATATCAATTTCTATAGCTGCGGCATCCATAATTGCCAAAGTAACAAGAGATAAACTGATGGGCAGGCTTTCCAAAAAACATCCGGAATATAACTGGAGCAAAAACAAAGGCTACGGAACACACGATCATATTCTTGCTTTAAAAAAACACGGGAAAACTTCTTACCACAGAGAGCTTTTCATAAGTAAAATTATATATTAAGGTCTTGACAAACATTAAAACTATCTATTATTATAATATAGTACACTTGAATCGTATTTATTTATATTTTCATAAGCTTAAAACCTATTGGTTTCCTGTCTTTATCTCACTTTTTCTCATAATAAGCATATTTGTTACCACCTCTCAAGTTCAAAAAAGGCAAAATACTACTACAAAAGCTGCAACCAGCTATCCAGCAGATTTGTCAGGAAAATTCAAAGAAATGCAAGTTCTAAATCTTACCTCAGCTTCTCAAATATACGGTTATTTTACTTCTGATCATAGAAGTATTACCCCCAGTCAATCTTTGCCTTCAACGATTAGTCTTTCAAACGGTGCGGTTACTTTCCAGCAGAAAGGTGGAATCATTATTGCTAATCCTCTCAAAAATGAATCTTTCTATAAAATCGAAGTAACCATGACTGATGCAGATCAGACAAGTTTGGAAAGCTACTTAACTCCCATAGATAATTTATGGGCAAGTGGAGTAACAACAAATGGCATAAGCATTGGGATAAATACTACCAAATCAGGACGTACCTACTGGAACTGGCATACACAACTAAAACAACAGGGTCAGATTCCGGATGACCAATATAATTGGTCCATGGCCGCCCATTCCAAATTTATCAGGCGCCAGGCCGGTCCAGTAAAACTGGAAATCTATGTTACTCCCAATGGCAGTTATGCTGTGGTCAACGGTGCAAACTTTGGTTCTTTTCCTAACACCTACCTTGGAGCTTACACCTACCGAAATGGCCAGCCCTTGAACTATATAGCTTTGGCAAAATGGAACGATGGCGGAAACACAGTGACCTTTCAGAATTTAAAAGTTATAAAATTGGATAATGTCATAAATAATATAGATGAAGTTAATGCTTACTTTATCAAACGCACTGTTGAAAGCAGCGCTTTCTTAAATACTATTTCCCAAACTGGAGGCGCCAATGGTTCATCTGGTTACGGAAATGCTTTATGGGCAGCTTTTCTCTATAGAGCATATGACTATTATTTCAAAACCAATCATGTTGCTGATGTGCAAAACCTGGTTGATACTTTTTTGCAGTATTTTCCTGCGGATGTAGACACTAATCTAGCCCGTTATGGCAAGGAAGACACTCTTGCGATCAACCACTCTTTTATTAATAACAATAACGCAGTACCAATGGTTGTTTATGGACTTGGGTCATATCTCCGTCCTGACCAAAAAACAGCTTTCCAAACCCAACTTGGGAAAATTATTGATAAATCAGAGCAATATATTACAGTTAAATTTCCTAACGCACCCTGTGCCGGCAAAACAGCCGGTCAATGTGTGTTTGACACGCGGCTTCAAGTTGACGTTAACGGTAAATCTATTGAATCAATTACTGCTTATGGGAAATTTTACAATTGGGACATGAGTGCAGATAGAAAGTATTATGTTGGTTGGCCGTCTAACGGTTCTGACCTGACAAGTGTTACCCGGTATGTCGCAGGCCCATGTAGCGGTAAGACAGCTGGAACATGTAAATTTGACAGCCGGGCATATTTTACTATGTCTGATGGTTCTATTGTTGAAAGTATTACTGCCTATGGCAAGGCTTATAACTGGAATATAAGCTCAGACTGGAAAACATATACTCCCTGGCCAAATAATGGCTTTGATTTGACTGGTGTATCCTTCTATTCTGCCGGCCCATGCAGTGGAAGATCTGCTGGCACGTGTACATTCGATACCCGTACACAAGTTAAAATTAATGGCCAACTTATAGATTCAGTAACTGCTTATGGCAAAGGCTATAATTGGTATCCGGATTTATCTCCCTGGCCAAACAACGGTTTTGACC
>MFNJ01000047.1:13911-74307 GCA_001782015.1 Candidatus Levybacteria bacterium RIFCSPHIGHO2_01_FULL_36_15 | reverse complement strand
TACTGCCTATGGCAAGGCTTATAACTGGAATATAAGCTCAGACTGGAAAACATATACTCCCTGGCCAAATAATGGCTTTGATTTGACTGGTGTTTTTAGATACATTGGTGAAAATGAAAAAACTTCTTTCCCCTATGGCGGGGAGAATTATAAAGCTGATACGTTTGCCGAAGAAGTAAGCTGGTTGCTAACACTCTATGCTGGGTATTATGTCAATTTTCCCCAAGATAATCCCCGGTCAGCTAAAATACTCGATTACCTAAAATTTTTTGGCTTCCACCATGCGTCTACTGGCCAATCGCTCAGACAGGCCTACGGAAACACTATTACCTTTACTTATTTACCAGACAGCTGGCGGGATTTCGTCACTCAGTATATATGGCTCAGCGGTGAAGTTGATAACCATAATTTCCATCCTTCGGGTTACGCCCTAGGCATCATCGGCGCTTCTGCCATAGTCCGCAATGCTTTGGCAAAAAATGGTGTCACTATTCCCACCTTATCTTCTAATATTGATTTGATATACCAGAAAAACGTTATTGAGTATCTGGATATTAACACTTTGCGTCTCAAGCGGCCTAAACTGCTCTGGGATACGACAAATACTAATTTAGTTGAACGCCAGGATTATTACCTTTTTGCCAGTGACGGATCAGTCCTTGACTTTGCGGGATATTCCCGACCGTCTTTAGTTGAAGATTGGGGAACAACATTTACTAATTACAGCATCATTGAATACTATGGAGATTATAACCTTTCCTTGCCTTTTGCCCGCAATATTTATTACTCTTACTACAGCGGTGCGGGAAAACTATTCTGCGGCCATCAAGATACAGGCAATGGACAACTCTGTTCAGCAGGCACTAATAATTTCTACAACTATTTGTTTGGTGATGGCCTTTATGCTATGCTTTTTTCACCAAGATCAAGCTTTGATCCCAGGCAAGGTCCGCCTCCGACCAGCACTCCTGCAACGCCAACAAATACACCTGTTCCACCTACCAATACTCCTCCTGTTCAACCGACTAACACTCCTACACCAACAAAAACTCCCACCCCTACTCCTCTTGCTTCTAAGCCTTCCTGTTCCGGAGGGCATCCTACATCATCAACGACTTCTTCAACCGCGGGAGTGTTTCGAGTGTACGCAGATGGGGTCAGTAATGCAACCTCTGTTAAGTTTCCCACATGGACAAGCGGAAGTGGACAGGATGACATTATCTGGTACAACGGAACAAACGCAGGAGGAGGAACATGGTACGCAGATGTAGATTTAGCAAAGCATCAGGGAATAGACACCATTAATGTTCATATCTATATGGACAATGCTACTAATACAAACGTATGGTGCGGGTCTGCCAACTTTACCAGAATTGCTCCGCTTAACTCAGGAGGAAATGGTTTAATAGGAACATATTATGATAATCCTGGCTTTACAGGAGGATCAATCACAAGAACTGACAGTACAATCAACTTTGACTGGCAAGGAGGATCACCTAATTCTGCCATAGGAGCAGATACTTTCTCTGCTCGCTGGACAGGACAGATTGTTCCCCAGTATTCTCAAACGTATACATTCTACACTGTATCAGATGATGGAGTGCGCCTATGGGTAAACAATCAGCTTGTTGTTGATTCCTGGGTTGATCAGTCTCCCACAGAACATTCAGGAAACATTACGCTTACAGCAGGACAGAAGTACAACATAAAAATGGAATACTATGAAAATGGAGGAGGAGCTGTTGCAAAGCTTCTCTGGAGCAGTCCTTCAACATTAAAACAAACTGTTCCTCAATCACAGTTATTATCAACATTACCTCCAGTTCTTGCTCCCGGCTGCATATTAAGTGATAGTACATGGAAAAACTCCTTATTTAGTCAGCAAACGGGTACATTTACCGCTGCATTTGATGCAACACCCAATAATAATTTGCTTGATACAGTGATAGGTCTTTCAAATGGCGCTGCGAGTTCCTATGCCAATCTTGCTGCTATTGCACGATTTAATCCGAAAGGATATATAGATGCAAGAAATGGATCATCTTATGAAGCTGCAAATTCAATACCCTACACATCAGGCGTTATATATCATTTCAGAATGGTTATTGATACTTCAAGCCATAAGTATAGCGCATACGTCACTCCTAAAGGCGGCACTGAACAATTGATCGGAAATAACTTCCTTTTCCGAACAGAGCAGGCAAAACTAGGCACGCTGAATAATCTTGCAATGTTTACTGTTTCTCCCAATACAATCACTCTTTGTAACTTTGCGCTTTCCGGTACTTCAGTAAACGGATTGATGGGTATATATTATGACAACTCTGATTTTACAGGAGCATCAGTTATCAAAACGGACGGTATAATTAACTTTGACTGGGGAGGAGGATCTCCAGATGCCAGAATTGGACCTGATAATTTCTCCACTCGTTGGACAGGACAGATAGCTGCTCCGTATTCCGGAGTTTATACATTCTATACACGAACAGATGATGGCGTAAGGCTTTGGGTAAATAATCAATTAATTATTAATAAATGGATAGATCAGTCACCGACCGAATGGTCAGGAACGATTTCTCTTACTGCCGGACAAAAATATCCACTCAAAATGGAATATTATGAAAATGGCGGAGGAGCTGTTGCCCAACTTTCTTGGAGTGGGCCTAACATAGGAAAACAGATTGTTCCTCAATCCCAACTGTTTGCTTATTAACTCAAATTAATACACTATGGATAATAGAAATCTGGATTCCTGCCTAAGCAGGAATTACATGCACAAAGTGAGTTACTAAAACGCAAACTAAATCAGAAAATATCTACTATTCTTTGCTTATAACAAAAATAATAATTCTTCAACATTTTGTTTTAGACAATTTTTTGGTAAAATAGCTAACTAAGCATTAAACTTTCGAGTTCGTAAAATATGGCTAGAAAAGAAGCATCTTGCGGTAATCATGAATTTAATCTGCCTGTATGCCGGTTATTCAGTATAACAGGCCTTAGACCTGTACTTTATGATGAAAAGAGAAAAAAGGTTATCAGTCCAGGAAACTTAGAAACGCCCGATACAATTAATACAATCAAGGATGAACTTGGTAAACATAAAGAGTGGTTTAGTAAACTTATGAAAGACATAAAACATGACAAAAAAACCGGAATTTTTGTAGCCGGTACCGGTTCACTTGTTGTATTTATTGCGGCCGGCGCAGGTTTTGAATTTGGAATAAGAGGCGGAAGAGATTTAAAAGAACTTCCAGGCTTGCTGAAAAAAACTAAAAGCACATCTGAAAACAAAACCCCTAAATCAACCGTGGCCTTAACTAAATAACTCGCAAACGATTATTATATATTATAATAGTATAATCTGAGCTTTATGAAAGAGAAAATAATTTTATTAATTTCAAGCCTCATTTCAATAAGTTTTTTCTGGATATTCTCAATCATTGTAAAAAAGGATATCCTGACCAGTTTTGATTTTGATTTAACTGTAATCATACAAGATCATATTCCAAAAAGCATTGATGCCTTTCTATCAACGCTAAGCTTGATAGGCAGTTTTGAAATATTGGGTTTAATTCTTATTGCTGTTCTTTTACTAAGAAAAAAGCCATCTGGTTTTTTAATTCTGGTTATTTTTATGATTGCGCATTTAATAGAAATCCTGGGCAAAGCATTTATAACGCATCCTGGGCCGCCTTTTTTATTCGCAAGATACAGTTTCTCATTTGTCTTTCCTACTTCTTATGTGCAGCCCGGTTTTTCCTATCCTTCAGGGCACAGCTTAAGAATTGTTTTTCTGGCAGTAATATTGCTTTACATAATTATAATTTCTAAAAAATTAAGTCAAAACCGGAAATATTTTTATAACTTTTGTATTGTTTTGTTTACATTCTTGATGCTTTTAACCCGGGTAAGCCTGGGGGAACATTGGACTACGGACGTGATAGGAGGAAGTCTACTTGGTTTGGGATTTGGATTACTGTCGCTTATTTTTATTTAAACTTATCCGTTTCCTTATGCTCTGTCCTTTTGTTGCATTTTGAACAGAATTTCAAAAGAACAAGCTTTTCTTTTGTGTTAAGCTTGTTTCTGCTGGTTACATAATTCCTGCTTTTACAAACAGAACAAAAAAGCCCTAATTTTACCCTCGCACCTGTTTTTTTAGCCATAAAAGCAATTATACAATGAAAGTATAAGAATTACAATCTTATCTTGGATTGATTTATTTGACCTAATTTTTACACGTCTGTTGTACTTCGTGAGCTCATTTACGAAAAAGTTCGGACTAAATTCTGATCGCAAAGGTAGCGGCGGCTCGCCTTCGGCCTCGCTCTATGTATTTTTTGCAAAGACAGAAATGCGCGCGATTTTTGTTATTATAATCCGCTATCGCGGATAGGAACAGAAAAACAATTTAATGTTTTCTTGTCCCGCCCTCCCGTGCTCGAAAACTTTTACTCCCATTATTTTAGCAGAAACTTTAAGAAGGACAAAATGTTTGAGATCTTACTTAATCAGATACCACAAGTAAAAACAATTTCTCTCCAAGGACAGACTTTTTCCACTATATTATTTTATAATGGTGGTGGAGGACCACCAAGAAGTAATAATGAGGGACGAAAAGCTTTTTGCTCATCTTTTGTAATGGTTACATCATAAGCTGGACCTTTAGACGGAGAAGGAATATCTGATGGAATGGTTAAAATCAGTTCCTCGTGTCCATTAACTTCAACTGCCTCATCATCCAAAACTGTATTATCAAGAGAAACTGTAAAAGGTTTGATGAAGTTTTTACCTTTTAAAACTACTCTGTAGCCTTGATTATTCGGTAATTTAGTAGCTAGAGGAGGTGGATTTATAAAAAGCTCTAACTCTACAACTTTTTCATCTGGTCTTGGTAAAGTTACCAAAATATTTGGAGATAAATACCAAGAATCAACCATGAATATCTCAATTGTGTGATAACCGGGCGATAAACCCTTTGGAATAAGCAAGCTAACTGTCCAAGAAGAGTTTGTAGACCCATTAAGTGTTGGGCCTAAGCCAATTCCGTCATTGTTTAACTCATTACCATCTATTCTTACTTTAACATTACTTTTTGCAAATTGTTCATTATTAAAGACTCCATTTTCCTGAAGAGCTTTATCAACTCTAGCCTGTTGGTTAAAAACCGTGGAACTAAGTAACATTATTGGACTGTTGTAACCTGAAGGAGTTGGTATAATTGATAATGGGTTCAAATAAATAGCTCCATCTGGTACTACGGCTGGCTGAATACTCACAGCTTTGATTTCTTTTGTCTCCGCTGCAATTTCTTTGAAAGAAACTAAAGTAGGTGGTTTCTTAGGACCTTCAGGCAATTGACTACCTTGAGCCTCTAAGTCTTTTTTAAGTTTCTCTTCAATTAGTTTTAATTGATCATCTAAGGCTAACTGAGGAAGTTGGTTAACTATATCTTCAGGCTGAAAAGTAGGAGGGTTCTGCTCAGTTATAGGTACAGGGGTAATGCTAGGAGATTGGCCAGGTGTACCTTGTGGCAGAGTAGTAATTGGTAAAGGTGGTAAAAATGGACCTTCTGAATACTCAATAACTTCTTGTGGTTGAATCCCACCTAAAGGTATTCGTTCAACTTTTTTCAAAACACCCGTGGATTCATCGACATAGATTTTTACAAGTGAACTATCATCACTCTGAGCAAATACTGATCTTATCAGTTCAAACGAAGTAGTCTTTTTACCACCTATTGTATATACGGTGGTTTTCTTACCACTTAAGGTTGTTGTAGTTTTTTGAAGATTGGGAGTTTTGTTTACATACACAAGGATATTCTCGCCAGTTGTAAGGTAATTAACTACTTGCTTTGTTCCTGACTTTAATTGTTGCAGATTTAAAATACCATTACTTAATCCCAAGATAAAATCTTTTGTATACAAATGGTGGCTAAGTTTTTGATTATTACTAGTAACTATAGTTTCTAAGGAGCCATCAGAATTTCTTTTACTATTCTCCTCTAATACTTCATATGGCTGACCGTTTTTATATAAGGTGCGTTTTGAAGTTTCAATATTACCACTTTTATATTGTGAGGTGTTTGTATAAGAATTATTTGTTAAGGGACTTTTATCTTGTTTAAAAAAAGCAAAATAATATATTGCCCCTGCTATAAGAATAACAAAGACTATCCCGACAACAATTAAAAAATTACCTTTTTGGTTAAGAATATTTTTACGAAAGGACTGATCGCCTACAGAATTTTGAGATTTCAATTCATTTTGGTCGGTATTTTCTACTTCCATATACATACAGTATTTCAAATTTAAGAACAAACTGCAAACGCTCTAATTTTATGCTTGCAAATTTTCTTAATAATTGATACATTATTTTTGTAGTCAAACGGCCTTACGGTTTTTTAATGGCCGCTTTGGACAGATCCGTAAGGGTTTGACTACACCAGAACGGCCATTTGAATTTTTATGAAAAGAAAAGTTCTTTAAAATTTTTGCGTTTTTTATGGTCGTCTTTAGACGACCAGTTCGGAGCCGACAATGAGAATCGAACTCATGTCTAGTCATTACCAATGACTTGCTTTACCACTAAGCTATGTCGGCATGTAACCCGTTAATTAAATTCACCAGCATAATTTTTCATCTTTTCAATCTCTCTCATAATCCATGATTTAAGTTTCATATTACAAAAAGTTACCGTACAAACACCAAATTCTGATTTTTTCTTATATATTCCTTTACCCTGAGTTGGTATTTGCACTATTTTACCAAATTTTTCCTGAGGTATCTCAAGTATCTTTGACCAATACTCTACCACTTTTGTGATATTATTATCATTAAAACAAACAATACTGTATGACAGCTTATTTCTTTCTACATTGCAAATATTAAGTAAAAATTTAATAAATAGTTTAATAATTTTAGGATCTGTATTAGCCACTCTAATAGCGCTTTTAGAAACTTTCTCGCCCTCTCCCATGTATATTCCCAGACCTAAACCATAAGATATCAAATCATTTCTATTAAGTCTTATCTTTATTTTGAATGGATCTCCGTTCGGATTTTGTTTAAGATATGCAGCTTGACTTCTAGTTCTCCTTTTTATTTTATATTTTTCCATCCAATAAACTACTTTGTGAATAGAACACAAAAATTTTGCTGCAATTTCAGACATTGAATAACCTGATGAATATAATAATTGCAATTGCTCTTTTAACCTTGGATCGTCTTTCATTATTGGTAGATCTTTATCTATAGTAGAATAGAATACTTCCAAAATCAACATAGAAGAAATCAAAAATACTCTAGTGTTGGGTAATTTATACCTTTCTTACTTGATCTCGCCAAAGGCGGATCAGGCAAGATCGAGTTATACAAGGTACAGTACTGTACCTTGTTATACTGACCCGCCTTGCTCGTCTCGATTCAGCCCGCCTAAACGCGAGATTGGTGAAGCGGACCGGCGAGGCAGGTTGCAATTTCAACTGCAAGAAGTATATTCTATGTTTGATGCCTAAATAACCCCTTTTATATCCGGATATGATTCAAGTTTTGTTTGGCTAAATACATTTTGCAAGCCTTGAATAATTTTTTGATTTGTAGTTATAATTGCCGCCTCGCAAGTTCCCGCCTTAACACCTTTTTCAGAAGCATTATGAGTACCAAAAATCGCGGTTTTACCATCAAAAATCCAACATTTGCCATGCGCGCCGCGGATTTGATTACGAAATACCGGAAAACTGACTCCGTTCCTTTGCATGTTAAAATAATTTGCTTTTTCAGCCATCCATAGCATATTGCCAAAACTGAACGGATGTGCCGGATTAGATTGAATTGCTGGAGAAACAAATACTTCAACGCTGCTTCCTCTTGTTTGTGCTGCGGCTAATGCTTTTGCCCCTCTGCCATCAGGTACAAGAGCAGACATACCTTTTATACTGGATAAAGACTGCTGCATGTTTTCAAGAAGAATATCATAAATCATCGATTGTCCCGGCACGCCCCTATCAACAATTAATCGTGTTTGCTGATCTATTTCTACTTCATAATCGCTATTTCCCTCATCTGTATCAATACTCTCAAAACCTGCTTTTAATCTGGCTGCTGCTTCTCCTGTAAACTTCACTGCAAAATCCACGCTTCCCGCTGTTAATCCATCATCATTAAAACCTCTCACGTAAAACACTCGTTCACCAACGCCCGAATTTTTTAAATGGTTTCTGCCAAATACCGGCACGTATTTCCCAAGACCTTTAGGAGGATTAGTAAATTCAAGTTTTACCCCCAGACCGCGAAATCTATTAAACAACTCCTCTTGGTCTTTTTGCAGCTCAATCATTTTTTTAGCCGACCAGGGGAAAAGTTTTAACAACTCAATCGGTTCCCCATTGCCCGTCATGTGAGTAGTATAACAATCTATGCGGTATCTTTTGGGTCCATCTTTGGGAGCCGCGGCAAAAACCTCATACATACTTTCAACAGCAAAATCATCTACCAAAACTCATTCTCCCTGCCCGGAGTTCCAAAAGCCATAGTTTGGGCAAATACCAACTCGCCTTTCCCTGCTCTTTCTGCCTCAAGCCTGAAGTCCGCGTAATGCTGATCTGCAGAAAGAACAGTTCCGTATTCTGCCGGCTTAATTTGGCCTGCCTCAGAACAATAGAATTTCCTCTCTTTTCCGCTCATCTGGGTATTATACTATAGGGTCTAACCTTTTACCAAATGTAGCCTATTGCGCGGATTAAACGTTGGAAAGACTGAAGGGCGATTTCGTTTGAAATTTGTGCTGCGGGCAGGATTCGAACCTACGTAGCCCGAACGGGCGACAGATTTACAGTCTGTTCCGATTGACCACTCCGGCACCGCAGCAAATTTCTATGCTTTATTTTACAAAATTTTGGGGTAAATTGAAAGCGCAGAATGGCATAGATGATTTCATGAATCTCAGATAAAAACTTCTGACAAAACAACAAAACTGCCAGCGTGATCTTTTCACGATTTTTATGTGATTTGGATTAGAATCATATCCTTCAGGGAAACCTGAACAACCCTCTTTTGTTTTAGTCATGTGGGGATTGTATATTGTTCTAAGCTAAAATTCAAACTAAACTCTTATCCAATTATGCTGAACAATCATTAATCTTTTCTATTGACATTTTTTAAAAAATGTATATTCTAAGTACAATCAAGGTACAAACCTATGTCAAAAGATTTTAAATTCAAAGCTTATGGCGGCAAGCTCAAAAATTTAATTGTCAGTGATAAAAAAACTCAGATATTATTACAAAAAAAAGCTTTAAGCCTCCCGCGAGTCAATCTGAATCCCAGACAACTTTGCGATCTTGAACTGCTGCTAAATGGCGGTTTTTCTCCGCTTGATGGTTTTATGGATGAAAAAGATTACAAGTCCGTAGTTTCAAAAATGAAACTTGCCAACGGAATGCTTTGGCCTATTCCGATAGTTTTTGATGTTAGTCAGTCAGAAAATTATAAAATTGGAGAAGAAATAGTTTTATGTGACGAGTACGGAAAACCGCTCGCGATTTTATCTGTCTCATCAATTTATAAACCGGATAAGCAAAAGGAGGCAAAATTTGTTTATGGAACTTCTGACGAGTATCATTTTGGGGTAAATTATCTCATTAATGAAGTCGGAAACTATTATATCGGCGGAAAAGTTCAAGGCATAAGCCCCATTGAAAGATATGATTTTAATAAGTACCGCATCACGCCTAGTCAGCTCCAAACCTGGTTTAAGAAAAATAAATGGAAAAAAATAATCGGGTTCCAAACCAGAAACCCAATACATAAAGCGCACCACGCGATGATAAAAAAAGCAGCCAAAGACTATGGCGCAAAAGTCCTGATTCACCCAACTGTTGGCGTTACAAAAGACGGAGACATAGACTACATAACCAGAGTCAGAAGTTACATAAAGTTCCACAGAAAATATGCAAAAAATTTTGCCAGACTCAGTCTTCTTCCCCTGGCTATGAGAATGGCAGGACCAAGAGAGGCAGTTTTACACGCGATAATCAGAAAAAATTACGGCTGTACGCATTTTATTGTGGGGCGCGACCATGCCGGACCAGGAAAAGATTCTAAAGGTATCCCCTACTACGCCCCTTATGATGCCCAGAACCTCGCGCTGCAGCAGGAAAAAGAAATAGGTATAAAAATTGTCCCTTTTTCTGAAATGGTTTACGTGGAAAATGAAAAAAAATACTTACCGCAGGAGGCCTTAAAAAAAGGGCATACTATAAAAAACATTTCCGGAACTGAGTTCAGGAAAAGACTGTTGAATAATGAACAAATCCCCGAATGGTTTTCGTTTCCCGAAGTAATAGAAGAGCTAAAAAAAGGCGCCCCAAAACAGAAAAAGGATGGGCTTACCATATTTTTTACCGGCCTTCCGAGTGCTGGAAAATCAACGATTGCAACAATGCTTTATTTTAAACTTCTTGAGATACAGGACAAAAAAGTTACTTTTCTTGACGGTGATATTGTAAGACAGAACTTGTCAAAAGGGCTGTCTTTTTCAAAAGAAGACAGGGATATAAACATTACCCGTATTGGTTTTGTGGCAAATGAAATCACAAAGCATGGCGGAATTGCCGTGTGCGCCGCTGTTGCACCTTATAAAGCCGCGCGTGAAAAAAACAGAAGATTGATTAAAAAAAACGGGATATACATTGAAATATTTGTTTCTACTCCGCTTGCGACTTGCCAAAAACGGGACATAAAAGGATTATACAAAAAAGGCAAAATGGGACTCGCCAAGGCTGTAACAGGCATTGACGATCCTTATGAAGCGCCGGAAAACCCGGAAATAAAAATTGATACCAGTAAACTTAGGCCCGCCGCCTGCGTAAACACAATAATTAAATATCTAACAAGTAAAGGATTTATGTACTCTTTACCTCCGCTTAAATCGGAGCTACGGGCATCTACGACCTTTCTTAAATAATTCCGATTTGATCGAAGACCAGGCACCTGCCAACTTTTGAGCCGTCTGTCCCGCTAAGCGGGACGACCTGCTGTTTAGCACGTAAAATGGGCTATGAGAGCCGCCCCACGGATTCGAACCGTGAACCTGCTGTTTACAAAACAGCTGCTCTACCATTGAGCTAGGGCGGCATTAACGTGCCCAAGCAAAACTGCTACTCCATTTACCCCGTTAAGCGCTCTTCAACGGAAGCTGAAGTAAGCTTTTTCGGGGCCACTGAGCTAAGACGGCTTAATATTTAGGAATTTGAACTTCTAGACAAAATTATAACAAATTTTGCAAGAAAGTACCGGAATAAAAACTGGATTTAAGTTTATGGGGGTCGAAAAGTATATTTTAAGTGGAATTTAAATAAAAATACCCCCTGAGCTTTGTAATTAAAGCTTGCTCATCTGCCTGTTTTAGTTATAGATTTAATAAATTCTGCCCTTAAGTGGTACAGAAAACAGTGATTCCCCGAATTCAAATTGGGAAGACTGCTTAATACTCCACGGAGTATCAAAACCTGTCTCGTTGTCCCCGATAATCGGGGCACTACCCCAAAGGTCGAGAAAAGTGTAGAGGAAAACATGCTGCTTTCCTTACACACTCAAGAGCAGATATATAATATTACCGTGAAAAATGAAAGTCAAGATCTTATAGTGAGTAAAGCTCAAAACTCAAATCTTGGAATTTTTAACTAGTGCCTATTTCAATACCTGTCATGCTGAATTCATTTCAGCATCTTCTGAGATTCTGAAACAAGTTCAGAATGACAAGAAACGGAGGTTTTGAAATAACTTCTAGTTTTTGCTTTTTGAATTTTTATTTTTGATCTTGAAATATGTTAAAATAATAAAACATGAATTTATCTCAAGCCTTTATCTTATCAGTCATTGAAGGACTAACTGAATTTCTTCCCATATCCTCAACCGGACACATGACGCTTGCCTCCGCGATTCTGAAGATTGCGGAAACTGATTTTGTAAAGAGTTTTGAAATTATTATTCAATCAGGGGCAATTCTGGCCGTTGTCGCACTATATCTTGAAATGATATTAAAAAATAAAGAGTTGCTTAAAAAAACAATCATAGCATTCATTCCTACGGGAATAATTGGCCTTGTTCTTTATAAAGTAATCAAAAATTATCTGATAGGAAATTCGCTTGTTACAGTAATGTCATTACTAGTGGGAGGCATATTGTTAATCTTTTTTGAACTTCACTTTAAGAAAAAAACCCAGGAAAAAGACTTAAGTACCTTATCTTATAAGAATGCTTTTTTCATTGGACTTTTTCAGTCATTTTCCATAATTCCCGGAGTCTCCCGCGCGGCTGCCACTATAATTGGAGGTCTTTTTACCGGCCTCACCAGATCATCTGCTGTTGAATTTTCTTTTATCCTTGCTATTCCAACCATGCTGGCCGCAACCGGCCTGGACCTTGCAAAAAGTGCTCACTCTTTTTCTTTTTCACAAATTGAAATACTTATCTTTGGTTTTGTAGTTTCATTTATTGTAGCCCTGGCAGTCATTAAATGGATGCTTTACTATATAAAAAGATATACATTTATACCTTTTGGTATATATAGAATTATTGCGGCAATCATATTTTTCCTTGTATTTTTAAAATAGTGGCATTATAAAATAAAGCCTTTAAGTCAATCTCGCCGAACCTAGTCTAACTCTCTTATTACAACAAATAATAACATAAACGCGTTAAAAGGCGCATGTCTATTTTAGACAATATGACAATCCTATTAACGTTTATTGCTTATCTTGGCTATTGACAAAATAAGTAATTATCAATAAAAATAAATTAGCACGTTTTTTTATTCAAAAAAACAAGACATTATAAAACTAGCATGGAAGAAGATATAACAAAAGAACAGGCTATAAATAAGAACCCTATACCTGCTCCCCAAAAAAATGTTACTCCAATTGTATTCTTGGCATTAGTCGCAATAATCCTTCTATTACTATTCTTTGTTAAGCCCCAGACTAATTTTAATCAACAACTAGTGTCACATGAAGTAAAACTGGTTAAGGACTTTCCTCAAATACCCCTTTATCCTAACGCAATTTTATTGGATTCTTCAACAGTACAGATAAACCAACAAATCAAGTATCTGGCCACTTGGAAATCTGATGCTACCCTTCAGGAAATTTCTCGGTGGTACGCAAATCAACTAGATCCGGCAGGATGGATTATTCAGGTCAGGCCTGCGGATACTAATAGTTCCACTATTCAAGAGTATTATGCTCAAAAAGGAAACTTAAAATTAAGCATGTCTCTCATAAGAGATGACAAACAATTTTACACAAAGATCAGCGCGGATATTTATCCGATGATCGCACAGATAGAAAATGAGGAGGAAGATGAAGAATAAAATAATCGCGTCACAATTCAAGATTCTATTGTCTCTTTTGACTGCTGTAATCTTTCTCAGTTTCATGCCGGCTAATGCTCATGCTGCTTTCAGATTTGTTTCTTGGGGCGATACCAAAGGAGGCACGTCAATTCTTAAAAGTCTTTCTGCTCAAGTAAAAGCATTATCTGTTCAGCCTGTCTTTACTATTTATACCGGGGATTTACAGTCTGATGGATTTTGCAAAGCAGGAACTTTAGGCTGCGCTACTCCGACTATTGAAGATTGGACAGCAGCTTTAAATGGAGGAACAAATAATGGCACGATATATAAAACTTTTATTATCAGGGGAAATCATGATGATCATCTTGCGGGCAGCGCCGGTAACTGGGCAAATTATTTCAATTTTCTCAATACTGCTGCCACTGTAGGGGCTCGCAATTACACTACCTTAAGCACTAACTTAACATACTCCTTCGATTATGACAATGCTCGCTTTATCGGCGTTGATGTTCCTGGAGATTCAAAACTCATCACCTCTGCCCAGATAGCTTTCATTGACCAAAGACTCACTGACGCCGAGCAAAACCATCCTGAAATTATACATGCTTTTGTCTTTTTCCACGGACCAATGTATTATGTGGCCAACCACACCAGCTCTGTTGCTCCGGCCGCGCTTTTAAACATGCTTAACAAACACCCTGTTTTTACCGCTTCTTTCCATGGTCATGAACATCTTGAAGCCTGGGTGCACATGGACAGCTCACGAAGATCAGAAATTACCCACCCATTTGAACAGTTCATAACAGGATCAGCAGGAGTTTTACAATCTGCAGGCTGTACAGCTTCAAGAAACCCAGACTATTGCCTTGTTGCGTATGGGTTCAGCGCAATCGATATCAACGGAGAAAACATGACAGTCAGCTTCTATAAACAAGGAGTCACAACTCCACAGTGGACACGTACATTCACAAAAGGATCAGTTTCTACTCCTACTCCCACGGTTAAACCAAGCGGTACACCAACTTCCACACCTACCATCACGCCGACAAGAATACCAACCTTTACCCCTACACCTACTCCTTCTCAAAATACTGGACTTTATGAGGCAGAAAATGCTGTTCTGTCCGGAGCAGTATTTTCTACGTCACACCCAGGTTACACTGGTAATGGCGAAGTCAATTATACAGCTAAAAGTGACGGTTCTGTTACTTGGACCAATGTGACAGCGCCTTCTGCAGGGAATTATATCTTAACATTCAGGTATGTCTTGGGAGCGGCTGATCGTCCTTTAAAATTAAGCGTCAATAACAACATAATAAACTCTGGCTTAAAATTTCCTTCCACTGGGACTTGGACAAATTGGAGTACCTTATCTTACACAGCACAGCTTAATGCAGGAGTTAATAATGTGCAATTAACAACTATTGGCTATGAGGGGCCTGATCTTGATCATTTGAAACAATCTCAGGCTGTTTATGCTACTCCTACATCAACTCCCATAACGCCTACTATCACCTTAACCCCAACCACTACGCCTACTTCCTGCATGTCAAATATGGGTGACGCAAATAGTGATGGATATATTAACCTGACCGATTACAACATTTGGCTTTCCAACTATAACACTCAGACCAATAATGGCCCAGGCGGTGGCGATTTCAACTGCAGTGGAAAAACAAACGGTATAGATTATGCTATCTGGTTAAGTAATTATGGAACAACACCTACCACGCCCATTCCAACAATCTTAACCCCCACTCCTACTACACCAACCGCTACTTCCACTCCCACCTCAACACCTACTGTTACTCCACAACCAACATCCATACCAACGCTTCCCCCAACATCTAGTGGACTGAAATCTTTCCCAGGAGCGGAAGGATTTGGCGCTAATACTCTTGGTGGAAGGGGCGGTAGAGTAATTGAAGTCACCAATTTAAACGACACAGGCACAGGCAGCTTGCGGGCAGCAATTACAGCTTCAGGACCCAGAACAGTTGTTTTCAAAGTAGCAGGAATTATCAATCTAAGTTCTGATCTTTCCATTGGCAATCCTTATATTACTATTGCAGGACAATCAGCTCCTGGAGGCGGGATCACTCTTAAGGGAGGCGCCCTGATTGTAAAAACAAACGATGTGATAATCCGACACATTAGAATCCGTTTAGGGGATATGGCCGCTGATAAGGATACTGTTTATCTGGGAGGAGCATCAAATGTTATCTTTGATCATGTTTCAGCCTCCTGGAGCATTGACGAGACTTTCTCAGCTGCTGATTCAAAAGATGTTTCTATCCAATGGAGTATCATCAGTGAGCCGCTTAACAATGCCGGTCATGTTGACGGCGAACATGGGTTTTGTTCTCTTATAAGAGGAAATACCAATGTCTCAGTTCATCATAACTTATATGCCCACTGCAAGAGACGGAGCCCTCAGTTAAGCGATAAAGGCAGCAATCAACCTAAGGTACAGGTCATAAACAATGTAATGTATGATTATTTTGATAGTGGTACAAGAGTGGTTGCGGGAAATACTTATTATTCTGCAAGTGTACTGCGGTATTACGATATTATCAACAATAAATACATTATTAAGGATATAAACCCAGCTGAGATTTATCTGGCATCAGATATGATACTATCAAAACTCTATATCAAAGGCAATATTGGTCCACAGCGTCCTAATAATACTCTGGATGAATGGGCTTTGGTGGGAAATGACAGTAGGTATTCAAGGTCACAACTGGAGGCATCTGCTCCTTTTGCCCCAACAGGAGTAACAACCTACGATGCGGACACATCTTATGAGATAGTTTTAAACCAAGCTGGCGCTACTCTGCCGCAAAGGGATGTGGTGGATCAACGGGTTGTGAGTGAGGTCAGAACTAAAACCGGACAGATTATTGATTGCGTGACTGGCTGTACCAAAAGTGCTCCGGGCGGCTGGCCGACCATTGCTTCTGGGACGCCTTATACTGACAGCGATTATGATGGTATGGCAGATAACTGGGAAGTGGCAAATTTCGGCAATACTAGCCGCGGTTCAGCCAGTAACTCAAGTAGTGATTATGATAATGATGGCTATACTGACCTTGAAGAATATTTAAATAATACTGATCCAAATGTGAAGAATTAAAATTAAACCTATGGGTAGAGCTTGACAAACAAAGATAACAGGGAGATATTTTTGGTATAGTAATCTATGAGTATTAATGCAAAAACAAAAAATAATATGTTCACAAGAATAGGTTCTTTCAAAGCAAGTACATTATTAAGTTATTCAATAATACTTGTATTACTGGTTGGATTGATTACGACTGTATTATTAGTCAAGCAGACAACCAATAATCGGTCTTCAGCAGCGATTGAGAGCGCGCAATTTTTATTTATTCCATCTTCAGCAATATTACCGCCGGACACATCATTTAAGCTTATGCTGGATGCTAAATCAAATAAAGTTGCCTTCACAAGAGTAAGTATCCGTTTTGATCCGAATTATATTCAACTTATTAATGAAGTTGACACTTCTAATTCTCCGTTAAAAACAACAGTCTTAAAAACTTCAAAGGCTGAAGCCAACACTACCGGCAATATCATTCTGGTACTTGCTCAGACTCCCAATACTGCTTCTCCCACCGGTATATTTGAACTTGCTCAACTTATTTTCACTACCGCTTCTTCAAATATTAGCGGGTCAACCACCTTATCAGTTCTTCCTCAAGACATGCAACTGGTAAGTTTTGATTCCTTAGAAATCCCATACAGTTATCAAACAACTGCTATTATAGTTAATCCAAATATTGCTTGTCTCACAAGCTCGGATACATGGCAAAATAAAACGTTTTTATCCCAAACAGATTCTTTTACTGTTAAATTTGATGCTAAACCAGACGGAATACAAAACGGTGTTATCGGGCTATCTAACTCAGCAGCCACCAGCTACACAAATCTTGCTGCTAGTGTCAGGTTCAATACAAATGGATTTATTGATGCAAGAAACGGAGGAGCATATTCAGCCGTGAACAAAATACCCTACAGCGCAAATGTTTCTTATAGTTTTAGAATGGTGGTAGATATCACTAGCCACACTTACAGCGCTTACGTTAGTCCTCAGGGAGGAAGCGAGGTTCTTATAGGCAGCAATTTTGCATTCAGAACAGAGCAGGCTGGAGTAACCGCTCTAAATAATTTAGGAATGTTTACTGTGTCTCCGAACAATACTGCGCTTTGCAATTTTGCTTTAATTTTACCTATTCCTACAGCAACTCCTACACCCATTCCGCCTACTTACACACCCACACCCACAAACACACCTATATCGACTGTTACTCCAAGGCCCACAAATACACTAACCCCCACTCCTACACCTACTCTCAAACCAACCAATACCCCCACTCCTACTCAAATACCGTTTGGTACCATTACTCCAACTCCTACACTTCCGCCAGGCCCTGCAGCAATCGTGGATCCTGTTTCCGGAGATCCGGTTATAACAAATTTCTCTTTAAGAACTGGCGGATTACTTTCTTTAAATAATTATACTGTTCAATTCATGAGGCCTGATGGAACCCTATTGAATTCAGGATATTTCTCAACCAGTTCAAATCAAACAACATACACTTACTACTTCACACAACCTCCTACCAATATTGGTCAGGTAGTAGCAAAAATCTACAATGGATTCCAACCGATTGTAGACAGTAATGTATTTACAGTCAATAATTGCGTTCCGCCATCATATACAGACCAAAGCGGAAATATTATAGTGCCAGCATGCGTACCTCTTGTTGGTGCTTCATGCTGTTCAAGTTATTCCTGTACCGCCAGAGTTGGCATACCACCTTTTAGTTGTCAATAAAAATACAGAAATGATGTCCGTAATATTAATCCTACCGGCAGTTTAACCAGAATTATCATTCTTATCAAAACTATTAGATTAAAGACGCTGTTTGTAAAGATGCTTTACTCAAAAATCTGGGACGCGGCGCGGGCTGCGGTAGTTACGTTATTTCTTTTGGCAAGATCACGGGCAATTGTGTCTTTGCATAACCGAGCAACTTCTTCTGAAACAGCAGAATAGTCACCGTTAAAATTCCTAAGTTGGCTTAGGTCAACCAGATGGGAATTTGCCGCAACTGCTTTTATTCCCTGAAGTGAATAATAAATTCCTGTAACCGGCTCGCCTGTTTTTGCCTTAAAAGTTTTATCTTTTTCATCCAAAACAACTATCATCTGGCATGAGGCGGGATTAATCTGTACGCGTTCGCTTCCATTGGCAAAACTGACGATTCTGGTCATAAGTCCAAGGCTCACGAGTCTTCTCTTCCCTTCTTCTGTATATCCGAGGTTTTCCAGTTCTTCTTCATTTGGTACATAAATCCTTTTCCCGTCTCTTACAACAAATGAGGGATGAAACTGGGATTTAATTCGGCTAAAATGGAATGTAAAGACAGGATCGGCAAGCTTATCCGAATAACCTGTTCCCATCGACCATCTTAAAACATTTCCCGGAAAGCCATATATGTTTATCGTAGGATCATTCTCATTACCTATAGATTCCTGTGTAAACGGATGTACTTTTGAAGCAAAAGATTCACCCATAATTGCTGCGCGATGAACGACTTCCTGCTGAACAGAGGAAATAATTGGCACTCCATCAAAAACCACTGCTTCTGCCGGAACCCACTTACTGGAATCTATCTGACTTTTTACTAAACCTATCGAGATCGGAACAAGGCCAAAATCTTTTTTGCTTAAAAGTTCATGGCCGGGTTCGTGTTCCTGCGCCTCGCGAATAGGCAGTTTAATATCCTGCTCTGCCAGTATTCCCTGCGCGCGGATTGCCAAAAACCCTGCCCCATTTGCCTGGTCAATAAGTTCTTTAATGTACGGTTTTGTTTCTTGAGTTGTCATCATATTTTAATTCCGAACGACTGCGCTATTTTACCACCGCTGTTATAGGATTTCAAACTATCTATTTACAGTATTTTGTTTAGTGGGACATGTAAAGACCTTCAAATCATATTTTGCAGCAATTTGAGAAAGCAAAGCTGAGTAAACTCGTCGATGTAAAGATATATTTTCCTCTTTTGAATTGACCTGATATTGAAATTGTTTTGCTCTTTCAGTAATCTGTGATAGCCAACTTGCAGTTTTTGCTGAAACAAAATCCTCACTCCATTGAGGCGTATTCTGCCCCCTGAAAATTACGAATTTCGTTCCTTTTGTAATCACAAAAATGGAGGGAGATAATATTATTGATGACTCGTCCAGAAATAACACTCCAAGATCGGGAGGAGATGGTGGAAGATCTATGTCTGCGTGATTATGTAAAATGCTACCCACAAATCTAGATTGTCTTTGGTGACGGGGTAAAAACAGAGAAATAGATATTCACTAATTGTCAAACTATAGGTCAATAAAATTAAGCAAGCCAATTTATTTAAAATCTGCCATTTTGTTTTTCACTTGCTATATATAAACCACCAACCCCAACAACTCAACCACAAACTCAAAATTGTGAGGCGGTAGGGTTAAATGGCGAGCCATTACCTTCTGATGGACAACTCATACCAGCAAATCAAATAACTGTTGTTTGTAAATAATCACTGACAAAGGTAACTGGACACCCCCGGTGTGACTTTGAAGCTAAAGTTTGGAAGTAATCTTTATCTTGAAGTTACCCTGATGCTTGTTGAAGTAGTATTTCCTTTTGTATCATAACCTTTAGCTTGTAAAGTATAAGTCACTCCTTTTTTAGCAGGCACAAGCCAGTTGCAAGTATAAGCAGTGGTTGTATCTGTGCATCTTAAAATATTATTGACATAAAATTCTACTTTGGCGATTCCTGATAAATCAGTCGCTGTTGCGGCAATCGTAACAGTTGAATTTCTTGCCACATAACTACCAAGTCTTCAGTTGTAAAAACTTTCTTGCCTGAAAGAGCCAAATAGGATAGTAGTCCTACCCTAGATGATACTAACTTATCAGTGGAATGTTAAGTGGGTAGCTTGAGGATTTGTTTTAGGCAAATTCTATTTTGAAGTAACGGTGATAGAATGTGTTTTTGTATTTCCTGCTAAATCAAATGCTTTTGCAATAATTGTATATTTAACTTTAGTTTTATTCGGTACAAACCAGGAGCAGGAGTAGGTAGAGGTTGTGTCCGTGCATTTAAGAACTGAATTCACATAAAACTCTACTTTTGTAACTCCTACATTATCTGTTGCTGTTGCAGTTATATTTAGGGTTCTATTTTTTGTAATGGTTGATCCATTGGAAGGATACGTAATAGTAATTGTTGGGGGAGTAAGATCGGGGGCGGGAGTTGGTGTTAAGGTTGGAGTAGAGGTAGAAGTGGGTGTAAGAACAGGGCATGTGACATTGGGACCATACGCAGCTGGACTCCACATCTCAAGATAATTTACAGCATGTACCCACCAGGCAAATGAATGGCCAGAAGCACCAGGCCCAATATAGTATGTAAGTGAATAAGTGCTACTGTAATGGCTGTCTATATTGATGCAGAAATCGCCACTGTAAGGTTGACTGCAGTCTCCGCTCCAGCCGTTTGACAAATCATCTATTCTTACAGCATAATATTTTGCTCCTAGGGCAAAAGACCACCCAAGCGCTATAGAGTTACCAGGCAAAGGACACGAAGAAGTTAGGTTAGTTGGCGGAGGGGGTGGAGCAATGGTTGGGGTAGGAGTGGGATTTACAGCAATAACGGAGATCATGACGTTAAAGCTATAAAAACCTCCATTTGCCGGATTAATCAATCTTTCTGTGGCTCCCATTATTGCATCAACAGGAACAGTGCTGTCAACCTGAATAGACAAAGGTACTAAATTGCCGGGTTGGATACTGCCTGACTGAGGTATCCATTTTATCCTGGGTTCATAATCGATCGGGTCGCCATCAAGCTGAAATGAAGTAGCCCCGGTAGATACAATATCAGCTATTTTCACAGTTGTTCCTGGCTTAACTTCTATTCGGAGTAGGTTTGAGGGGGAAATAGATAAATAGGGTTCAATTGTAGGAGTAGGTGTTGGGAAAGGTGTTATTGTCGGACTAGGTGTTTGGGTAGGAATTCTGGTGGGTGTCGGTTGCCCCTGATAGACACAGTTAAAATATTCATCATAAAATAAGGCTGTTGGGTCAATATCATTACAATCTTTTACCAATTGGCAGATTGACGGACAGTTAGAAGGTTTTGTCTCCGATATCCCCCATTGGCAGTAAGTGTCATTATCTTTATCAACACAGGCAGTCTGCAGAGAGGGGTTACGGGCCAGAGTAATGGGCGTTTGGACACCGCTGGGCAGGTTTTCGAAAGTGTCTATACCAGCAGGATCTTTAATCCTGGCATAGCCGTTTTCTCCCCAGCCTGCTCCCCAGCTGTTTTTAAAAATCCAAACAGGAGCATTGTCAACCGGGTCTGTTTCCCAGCCAAGCAAGGCCATTGCATGCCTCCATGGTGCATAACCGATATCTAGTACACCGTATCTGGCGATTCCATCTTTCAGTTTTTTAACTGAGTAAGGTACATCGTAGTTACTAACACCTATAGTTATCTTGCCAGTGGTCTTTACTGTTCTGTTTTGCCAGTCTGCGCATTTTTGTTCACAGGGCGGGGTAACTTCTCCATCATAAGGAAAGCATGTTTCATCAGTTATTCCACTTGTATAAAAGCCAGGACATGATAATATATCCTGCTCGGAAACATCAAAATCTATATGCTGATTGAAGTATAAATTGGTTACACCTTCAACTGAGGCAGACTCAGAGAAAATTATACACGTACCCAAGCTGCCTTGGTTTTTAACTGGCGTCATCCAGTTTTCACCATGCCAGTTGCGATAATCCCAGGTAAGCGGATACGGATCAGTCGGGAAAGAAGTGGGAGTGGCAGTTGGAAGAGGGGATGGGATAGGTGTATTAGTAGGAATCGGGGTATTTGTTGGAGTAGAAATTGGCAACGGTGTTACTGTGGGTATTATAGTAGTTATAGGTGTTGGTGTAAGGGTAGGCACGATGTCATCATAATAAGTGACTTCCGCATAAATATAATCGTATTTTGTTTTTTTGCCTGCGCTGTCATTATTTTTAATCACCAATTTTAAATCATTAACCTGTGAAGTATTCAGATTATTAATAGCCCAGGAATCTGTTGTCTCGGAGCTTTCGGAAACACGCAGCGGGGCATTGGAAATATTTAGGGGGTTGGGGCTGGATAGCTCTCCTGTTCCGGCTTGCCAGTAGACAGATGAAATATCGATTCCTTGCTCTTCCCAGTGTTCCACATAAAATGTTACTGACGCAACACTTGCTGTAACAGGAATTTTTTTCTCAAAGGAAAAACTGGTGAAGTAACCAGGATCAACTTCTCCCCATTGGTTATCGCTATTTGTAACAAGGTAAAGATTGCCATTTTGAACTAAGGTATTGCCGTATTTTTGGTCATATCCATCCGTTACTTTTAAAATTGCGGTTTGCAATGCCAGAACCCGCTCGCTTGATGAAGGTAAACGAGCTGATCTTACCGGTTCAAATATACCACCAGCATAGAATTCTGCTCCTTGGAGGTTGGGCAGGTGGTCAAGTGGTTTGCCGTTGAAACCTGGAATTAGTTTTCTCTTTTCCATGTAGGTCTTTTGAGCGAATGAAGTCTTTGCTGCTTTCCATTTTAATCCCTTTTCTTTTATTCTTCGATTAAGTGCCTCTATCTTTATTCTGTCTTTTTCATCTTTAATTCTTTGTGACTCTTGAGCAAAATCAAAATTTGCGTCTTTAATTTTCTTACCCTGATATTCTTCTGAGATTAAAGTTTGGGTAATAATAAAAGAAGAACTGTTTCCTTCAACTCTTAAATGATCAGGAATAACTGCATTCAAAATACACGTTTCTTCACAAACGCTATTTAATTGGATTTTATTACCATTAGAAATTAACGGATTAGTTTCAAAAACTAAATATTCATTATTTTTTTTATCAACAAGAATAATTCTTGTATAGCTATTTTCTTTTTTTAAGGTTATAGTTCCGCTTACTGTAAGATTGTAGATTGGATCGTTTATCGCCAAGGGATAAACTGAGTTGAAATCAGGTTCTCCTGGAACTTTGTTTACATTTTCTGCTTGAGTGGTTTGTGCTCTTTGTCTGATGTCTTGTCTTTGTTTAACAAGTAGAATTGTAATGGGAAGGGAGATAAGAAGAACCACGATGGTTACCAGGTTCAGTGATTTGACAACCGGAATTGATTGAATAAATTCTTTTACTTTTTCTCTCACTAGATATAGTTAATATGTTTCAAAAAAAGAAGTCAAGAGAGACAATTCCTGTTTTTGATGATTTTTGCGTAGTCGAATATAAATTTTTCCAGCTTGAATAAACAAGTTATCTTTTGTATTATCAAAAAATTTATCTCTTTAAATTTAATAAACCTTATAGTATACCCTTCGCATTTGAAAATGCTACGGGTATAACTCTTTCTAGACTGATTTAACAACATTTTTCTTTCGAAAAAGTTGCAAAATCAAGTAAGAAAGGTATATAATAACGCACATGGGAATACCAGCCGAAAGAATTACGCTCGTACCTACAGGTACCAGACGATTAGCCCGTATGACTGGCATGAACGGTCATAAGATAACCGAACAAGTATCGCCTGATTCTGCAGAAAAGGTGAAGGATCAATTGGTCGGCTCAAGCTTAAGACAAGGAGAATTTGTAATTGCTGATTTAAGTGTTAATAATGCAAATCGTGTATTTTGCGCTCCCGTAGTCTTTTATACCAATAATATTCAACCGCCGGATGCCGATCAAGTAGATGCAAAAACTGTTGTGGAAGTTATTGCAAAAACAGAAGGTGAAAAACCAAAAAACAATCAACCCCTACCTTCTTCCGGTAGGCCGGAAGAACAAACCGAAGAACAATTTATGAGACGCGCCATGAAACTCGCCACGGAAAACAAGTTGGAATTTCTGATGGGTGAAATTGCTAACTGTGAAAAACAAGGTCTTGACGCAAGAATACTTAGAGCTGACGTTGAATCTTTAAAAAGACATTCTTAACGCAAATTATAAGAACGTAATCCTTGTTGCATTGGCTTATTCATAATTAATAGAATTAGGGGACTGCTCTCTTTGTGTGCCCATCTGAAGCTTGCGCCACCATACCTCCTTCGCCAAAGGGGTTCGGCAGCCGAATAAAGCTTATGCGACACGCGGTCATAGAAAGAGGATTTGTGGGAATACAAGAGGCAAAACAGTTATACTTCTCCTGTTGCTTCTGAATCCTAAGACGCTAACCTTAAAATTCACTGAAGTCTAAACAAAATCAAGCTCTTCTTGGAAAGTTGCATTCCTCCGCGCTAAGCTTGACAAATACCTGTTGCACATATAGAATTTCCTCCATGACACAGGAATCAGATAAAATTGGCCCTTTTTCACATTCAGATAGCCAGCAGGAATCTCTTGAAAATCCGTCTTTAGCAACAAACAAACAGGTCAACCAAACTCTTGAATGGAAAAGGCAAAGGGAAATTGCGTTAGATCTAATTGAAAAAATGAAAAACCCTGCTTCCCAAAAAAGAAGAAGAAATCTTAAATAAAGGTATATCAAATGTTGTAGCAAGAATCGATTGTGAGTATAGGAAATTGAAACCGTACAAATACGTAAAGCCGAACATAAACTTAGAGCTGGCAAGACAGGTCTTAATCCGGGTTTTTGAGGCATATCTTCCTGAAGACCCTCCGGAGAATATCCAATTAAGATCGGATAATATTTTTACACAATATACTAGAACAAGGACGGATAAAATACTTCCACGCCCGCTTGCGCTTCTCATCAGGTTTTATGGTTTGGATGGTGTTTCACGACATCCATCTCAATTGACAGATGAGAGAGGAGTTACGCAAACTGCAATATATCTGAATGCAAACAGAACAATCCTTCAGCTCTCACGCAATGCTCAAATTCAAGCCCTCTTGTTGAAGGATGGCTAAGTTCTATGTTTTATCAACATAATCAAGATTTATAGCATCCATAAAATTAAAGTAAATAGTTTAAATTTTGAGATTAAGAATTGATAGTTTAGGGCACGTCGCAAATTAAACTTTACAATTGGCTATGCGCCCTAAGGCCTCCGTAGCAAAATATTCATAAACTTTATTTTGCGAAGGGGCCTTAGAGTTTATAATTAAGAGCTTTCGTCCTGAGCGGAATCGAAGAATTAGCTTGTTTTCTGCTGGATTCCAAGAAGCCAAAAGACTGCTTCTTTTTTATATCTTTAATTTCCTTGCGATTTAATCCGAATTACCAAAGGCTTTCCACATTTCAAAAATACCAAAGCAGTTCTACATGCCGTTTGTAAAGTTTTTATACAGACAATTTTCCCTAAAATTAACCTAATCTATGGAGTGTTAATCCATAAAACTTGACAAATTTATAGAGTTATGTTAGGATAATAGTATGTTGCTGCCACGCTATTATTCAAATTTTGAAAAGTATATTCAACCAGGTAAGGCTTTGATTATATATGGGCCTCGTCGTGTTGGGAAAACAACCTTAGTCAACCAGTTTCTTTCCAAAACTACCTGGAAATACAAACTTGACTCAGGTGACAATATACGCGTACAACAAATTTTAGGATCTCAGGATTTTTCCCAAATCCTACCTTACGTAGAAGGCTATGACCTTCTGGTTATCGATGAAGCTCAAAATATTCCTAATATCGGCATGGGGCTTAAAATATTGGTGGACCAAGTACCGTCTCTTCGTACTATTGCTACAGGATCATCCTCATTTGAACTGTCTGGCCAGATTGGTGAACCACTTACAGGCAGAAAACAAACACTCTGCCTATACCCTATCGCTCAACTTGAACTTTTATCATCCAAATATAATGAGTTTGAAATTAAAGAAAAGTTGAGTGGTTTTCTTATCTTTGGCAGTTACCCCGAAGTACTTCTTGAAAAATTACTGGACAAAAAGATTCAAGTGCTCGAAGAGCTTGTGAACTCATACCTTTTAAAAGATATTCTAACCCTTGAAAATGTAAAAAGTTCAAAAACGCTTTTGTCAATTTTAAGGCTTCTTGCTTTTCAAGTTGGCAGTCAAGTTTCTCTGAATGAAATTGCAAATGCAGTCAACATAGATGTTAAAACAGTACAAAGATATCTTGACCTTCTTGAGAAAGCGTTTGTTATCAAAAGCGTAACAGGATTTAGCAGAAACTTAAGGAGTGAAATAACAAGCAAAGCAAAGTATTATTTTCTTGACAACGGAATACGAAATGGTCTTATCCTACAGTTTAATCCGTTAGATTTGCGAGCAGATATTGGACAATTATGGGAAAATTTTATTTTTACTGAACGATTAAAATATCGTTCGTACAAAAATCTTTATGCAAATACGTATTTTTGGCGGACATATAACCAGCAGGAAATCGATATTATTGAAGAACGAGAAGGAAAGATTTTCGCGTATGAATGCAAATGGTCTGAAAAGCGAAAAACTACAGCACCAAAAGAATGGAAAACTTCATATCCTGATGCTTCTTTTTCAGTCATTACTCCAAAAAATTATTTGGAATTTATTGTAGGGAAGAAATAAAATCAAAGCTTGGCTTTGGAAAGGATATCAGATAATTACTTATAGTCTAAAACCTTTATCTTCAATTTTAGCTTTAAGAAAAAATGTTAATTAATATCATTAACTTCTTCACCTAAAGCTTTTACAATATATGTAAGTCCTCTTTTGAAATTTGTTTTAAGTTCTTCATCCTTACTTCTTTTTTGAAGATAACCATAAGCTCCTTTACCCAATAACCGGTCAACTCTTTTTGGAAATTCTCTTAAAGATTCCAAATCTCCGTTTGCTGCTGCAAAAAAATACGGCAACATCTCAGGATCCCGTTCGCAAAGAATTTCCAAACCCATTAAAGGATAAGTGCTAACAGACAGATTAAGCCCACCCCGATTATCTATCATAAGATATGGTAATGGCACACTAAAACTTCCTATTTCTGGGATATTTGCCCGCAAACTCAATTGGTCAGTTAATCTTGGGTCAAAGTCTGGGCCATAAATCTGCCTGAAAATTCCTGAGAACCTTCCTTGAGTAAGTTGATCTTTTGCCCAAGCTGTAGCAATATATTCTGCCTTAGCCTCTTCAAAAAAGGCACCCCATCCTCCTACTAATCTCAATCCCATTCTAGGTTGTGTTACATTCACGAAAATAATATTATTTTCCTTATTTACCTTGACAAGTGCGTCATAAGGATTAAAATCCTCTCCTTTGAATTTTACATCTGAATCTTCTAGTTTTATTGAATGTGCCAACTCGTGGACAAATTTTCTTCTTGTCATAAAACTTTCTGCTTCAAGGGGCATTTCTTGATTTCTAAAGACAAATACAGCATCTAAACTTTTATTATAAAACGCTCCTGAATTTTTTGTTTCAATTGGATAAAATAACGGATCGCTGGCTAACACTTCTGCTAATCTTAATCGCTGATTATCTCTAACAAAAACATATTCACATGTTAAACTTGATGTCTGCGCGAAACGTTCTTTGACAAAAGCCACTTCAGATGATACGTCTGTATCGTTTTCACCAAATTCCGCGTGTAGTCTGGCAAGAAAGTTTTGCCTATGTTCTTGAGCCAATCTGATTGCTCTACGTTTGATTTCTGGCGTATAAAGTTCAGGATTTGCCATAGGCTTAAATTATACTATAAGATTATTAGTATAACAAGTATCTGTTGCATTAAAACCCAAAAGCGGATGAATCTCCAGGTGCCACTAACCCACCACTCAAGTATCTATGCAGAATTAAAAATTAAGAGTTAATAATTAAGAATTTAGAGTCAAAGTTAAGATTAGCTAGTCTTCTGCTGGATTCCAAGGAGCCAAAGCACTGGTTCTTTTTTGCTAAACAATGCCAAAGCTTGGCTTTAAAGATCAGATTGAAAATTCTGCCTGAAACCTAAACGCTTATTAACAAATAGAACTATACGTTTGTTTTTTGCTGAATTCCAAGAAGATATAATACTGCTTCTTTTTTGTAGCGCCTGTCGCCGCGGGAATTAATACGTATGGCGGGAAGTTTTCCGCGTTTACCCCAGCGCTTGATTGTTAATGGTGAAACTCTTAATAACTGAGCAACCTCACGGACTGTTAAAAGATCTGGAAGATTATCTATTGATACATTCTGATTAGCCATTGTAGTTAAAAGTATATCGTAACTATAACTAGAGTAACAAAATAATTCAAACATGTCAAGAGGGGAATTTTGGTTATCGGTAGTTGATTTAAGTTATTAAAAATACTCTATATTATTTTATAAAGCAATTAAACGCTTTAATCTGAATCTTAATGTTTCCCTGAAAATCAACCACCCATATTCCACAAGCGCGACTTGCCTCCTCCATCTCCACGGCTGGACGATCAGGCGAAATAACCATTCAAGTCCCAAGTTTTGAACAAACTTTGGAGCACGCGGAACAAAGCCACCTATATAGTCAAATGCGCCTCCTACTCCCATGGCAACTGTAACCGGCAGCCTGTTTAAATTTCTGTAAATCCATTCTTCCTGCTTGGGAAAACCAAAAGCTACAAATAAAATGTCTATATGTTTGGAGCTCAACAACTCCTCTTTCCACTCACAGTTAGCAAAAGCAACTTTCAGTCCGGGATATTTTTTCTTCAAGCAATCAGCGGTTTTGCCTGCTACACTATCCCCTCCGCCCAGAAAGCCTATATTAGCAATCCGTTCGGGCTTTGCTTCAACAGTATTTGACCCGCTTTGGACAGGGATAGACAGCCTTTCACATAGCTTTTCAACAAGGTCTACTCCTGCAATTCGCTGCTTGAGGGGCTTACCCAATAGCTTGGCTCCCCATACTATGCCATAACCATCCGGTAAGGCTATATTAGCCTCATTTAATACTCTCTTAAACTCTGGATGGTGTTCTGCATAAACCAATATTTCGGGATTAGGAGTAACAATAAAGTATCTTCTGTCTCTATTTTTTAGGCTTCTAGTAATATACTCTAAGATTTTATCTTTTTTCTCTGTTGTTATATTGACTCCCAATAAATCTGTAGATATCATATAAATTATAAGATTACATTACTAAGAACATATTGCTTGCGTTAAGCTATTTCCGTTTAAATTATTTACCCTACTGTTTTTACTGTCTTATGAATACATTTATTAGTGTTTTTTAAATAATCAGCTAAATTATTGGCATTAGAGAAAAATAAACTAGAGGATATTTTTAATACTGGTGCTCCGTGAAACATTTGTGAAAATATCTTGACAGTAAAGTTCATTTTTGAGTATTATAGGTAAATATTTTAGTAGTCATTTTTACCTATGGACCTTTTATAAAGCTCAAGATTTTCCAAGGCAACTCCTGTTCCCCGCGCCACACAAAGTAATGGGTCTTCAGCTACATATGAAGGGACTCCGGTTTCCTGAGCTATATATTTATCAAGATTCCTAAACAGCGACGTGCCACCGGAAAGGACAATGCCTTTATCTATTATGTCACTTGCCAGCTCCGGCGGAGTAATTTCAAAAACCTCTTTAATACCGGTAATTATTGTTTTTATCATTGGAAGCGTTGCTTCACTTACCTGTGCTTCATCCACTTCTATCAGCCGCGGCAGACCATTCACGCTATCCCTTCCTTTAACCTGCATTTTTTTTATATCTTTAACATCCGGAACAACATTACCTATATTTAACTTTATCTCCTCAGATGTTCTTTCACCCACAAGTAGATTAAATTTTTTTCTTATGTAATTTGCGATCGCTTCTTCCAGCTTATTTCCAGCGACTCTAACCGATTTATGGACAACAATTCCCCCAAGAGAAATTACTGCTATGTCTGTTGTGCCTCCGCCGCTGTCAACAATCATGTGTCCCGTTGGCAGCGCAATCGGAATTTTTGCACCAATTGCAGCAGCAAGCGGTTCTTCAATAAGGTATACGGCACGTGCTCCTGCTGCAAGAGTAGCATCAAACACAGCCCGTTTTTCCACCTGTGTTACGCCGGAGGGAATGCAAACCATGACTTCCGGTTTTATGAAGCGGGACTTACCCGACACCTTATCAATAAAATAAGAAAGCATTGCTTCCGTGATAACATAATCAGCAATTACTCCGTCTTTTAAAGGACGTGTTACAATAATGTTCCCCGGAGTTCTTCCCAGCATTTCCTTTGCTTCTTGCCCCACAGCCACCACCTTATTGTCATCCATTCTTAGGGCAACAACTGTGGGCTCATTAAGAACTATTCCCTCCCCTGCAAGGTAAACCAATGTATTTGCGGTACCAAGATCGATTCCAATGCGTTTTGATAACATAAGATTTATAAGTTAAAAGTTCAAAGTTAAAAATTAAAAGCTGCAATTTGGCTGTAACCTTAAATCTTGAATTACGACTTTGAACTTTATACTTTGAATTTTGAACTAATTAAATGTATCAAAAGATCACTTTTCTATATCAAGTGTGCTTCAATCATCTTTTATTATATTCGGATATTAAATAACTTTCAAGAGCGGGAAAATTTTTTAAATTTAGTCTTTTTTGCAAAAGCAAAGCGAAGTCGCAGATACCGTAGCATTTTCAAATGCGAAGAGTATAGTATATAATTACTTTTAATGAAAAGGGTTGTTGTTACAGGAATAATGATTTTTTCTTTTTTGCTTATCGGAACACTGATTGGGATTTTCTATGCTAAAGGCTACAGAATTGTACCCAACAATGGCAGTCCGATGGTAGAAGGAACCGGCCTTCTTGTCTTAACAAGTAAGCCCGACGCAGCCAAAGTGTTCGTAAACAATCAAATAGCAACTGCTACAAATAATACCATAAATCTTACTCCGGGCGATTATGAAATAAAAATAGTAAAAGACGGATATTTTGCCTGGAATAAGAAAATCACAATTAAAAAAGAGGTTGTAAGCAGAGCCGACGCACTACTCTTTCCAACGGCTCCCAAGCTTGAATCTACAACATCTACCGGGGCTCAAAATCCTGTTCTTGATTCAACTGAAACTCTTATTGCTTATACAGTGTCTTCTGCTTCAGCGCAAAAAAACGGGATTTACGTGCTTGACATGAACTCAAAACCCATCTTAAACATTGGCGGAGCAAGTACTCAAATTGCAGATAATTCATTTGTTGATTTTTCCAATGCTTTGCTTGAATTTTCACCCGACGGAACACAACTTTTGGCCACTGTTTCTCTGGGAATAAACCCAGCCACATATCTTTTATCAACAAAAGGTTTTAGTGATAGATTCCAAGATGTAACTGAAACCATTCTTCAAATTAAAAATACGTGGGAAAAGCAGAAAGCTGAAAAAATTAAAAAACTGATTGACGACCAGAACAACAAACTCACAGACTTGATAAATGAAAACTTCCAAAATCCCACTTTTTCTCTTGAACAGGATACGGTGCTTTATGAGGCTTCCAGAAGCGCGAATATTCCGATCCTGATTACTCCAAGAGTAATAGGAACAGACTCTACCCCAGAAGAGAGAAATATTCAAAAAGGAAACCTGTATGTTTATGACATAAAAGAGGATAGAAATTATCTCATTTTTGACAGGTCACAGCTTAGAAAAGATGAAAATATGCCAAGATTTACCTGGTATCCTGACTCAAGACATCTGGTTTTTGTGAAAGATCGTAAAATCAATGTCACCGAATATGACGGAGGTAATGTCACCACTGTTTATGCAGGACCTTTTGTTGATGACTTTGTTTTCCCCTGGAATGATGGAAACAGTCTTGTAATATTAACAAACCTGAATATAGACGAGGCTCCCATAAACCTTTATAGATTAATCCTTAAGTAAATTACTATTTTCATATTTATCATTTTAAACTAAAAATATCTCCATAAAAGCTGCACCGTGGATTACACCATCAATCCTTTTTAATAGATAAAAACAGTTTAGCGAAACACCGGTGATATTGATAAAACGGGAAAAATAGAAATTGGGGAAAAACCCATTTTTTAAGTCTAAATATATCAAAGACTATCAGCTGCAAAATTAATTTGAGGTTAAATTTGAAAAACAGCATTTTTTTATTTTTTATTCTTTGATAATTCATTTTTATCTAAATACACCCAGTAGTTGTTTTATTTTCCAGCAAACCAAACGTCAAACATTCTATATCTGCCAAAGCCTATGATTTGGCTGGAAATACAAAAACAAGCAGCACGGTTACGGTCACATCAAAGTAATTGAGTGGGGATCCTCACACCACAAAATTCACAATCCTCCCCTTCACGTAAATAGGTGAATTTTGGGATTGCATACAATAGTCCATTTTATATTTAATCTGTATATTGACATTATACAATTTAATGCTACTATATATAATATGATGTTAAGAAGAGCTATAGAAAACAGATTGGAGTCTTATCTAAAAGGAGATAACCATAAAATCTTTTTTATATGGGGTCCAAGACGTTCAGGAAAAACCACACTGCTTAAGAAATTGTCTACATCTTTATCTGTACCTGTTTTTAATTTTGACCTTGAATCAGATACGGAAAAATTCATCCCCAGACGTGAAGTAATGGAAAAAATTGCTTCAGAGCATAAAGTTATTTTAATTGACGAGGTACAAAGTCATCCCAAATCAACCGTAGCTCTTAAAATTCTTCACGATGAATTTAAGGTAAAAGTTATCGCAACCGGCAGTAGTGAACTTAGACAAAAAAGCGGTGAAGATTTTGATACACTGGCCGGCCGTTTTACTGAGAGTTTTTGTCTTCCGCTTTCCATAACAGAAATTGCCGACAACACCCAAATACTTTCTTATGATAAAAGTGTTTTCGAGCATGATCTCTTACAAAAACTGCAGATTTTTGGTGCTTATCCTGAAGTTTACACAAAGGATGAGTTTTCCAACACAGAGAAAATCGAGCTTTTACAAAATATCTTTGACACTTATATTTTAAAAGACATCACTCAAATATATGATCTTAAAAATGAAAAACTTGCCAAAGATATTCTGACTAAAATCGCTCTTCAGTTAGGATCAGAAGTATCTATCCGGGAAATTGCCAACAGCCTTCAGGCTAATGTGAGCACGGTCTCAAATTATATTGAGATATTTATAAAAAACTATATCTTAATTCCTTTGCCGTCTTTTAAAACTAACTTAAGACGGGCAGTTTCAGAGAATCGAAAACTCTTCTTTTATGATCTGGGTATTAGGAATATTCTGGTTAAGGATTTCCGGGAATTGGATTTACGACCCGACAAAGGCGGTGTCTTTGAGAATTTTATTATCTCAGAAATAGAAAAAAGACGTAAAAACCTGTATATCAATCAAAACATGTATTTTTACAGAGAGTACGGTGGCCAGGAAGTTGACCTTGTCCTGGAAGATTATTATAAAAACTATAATTGTGCAGAAATAAAGATCTCAGAAAAGATTGGTAAAAAAGATATTTTCCCCCTGCCGCACACATTTACCACAATATATTCCAAAAACTATTTTGACAAGATTTTAAAACTTTTGCCCGCAATCCCCTCGTGAATATTTTCTAAACTACAGAACGTTTCAAAACAGCGTCTGATGCGGTTTGACGTGGTCAAAACTGTCAATTTTAAATATTTTCTCTACCAATCAACTATTATTCAAGTTAACATTACTAATCCAAAGTAAGATCTCACTCTTACGACACGATTTTGTCATTGCGATCCGTCAGTTGACGGAGAAGCAATCTCAGTGTAAACTCCGCGAAGCAATCTTATGAGATCGCCACGTCCCGATAAATCGGGACTCGCGATGACAATAGTGCTGGTAAATGGTGAATTCATACACAGATGCCATTTGACAAACATAATCTCTATGTGATACTACATAAATAGTGAAGAAAAGAATAAAAGAATTTATTCAGAGAATTCCTATTATAAAGTTATTAAATTTGACTACTTTAATTATTCTTATTATTTCTCTTTCTATCACAACCCTTCTTGTCAGACAAAAACAAAAGATAACACAAAGAGTAGAAGCCACACCTCAAAAACCAAGACAACAGAATGGAGTTAAAATCAACAAACATGTGCCAGGAGAAATCATTATCAAATTCAAAAAAGACTTTTTCCCTGATGAGAAATTCTCTAAAGAATATAACATAAAATTCCTAAATAAAATTTTAGCAAAGCATAAATTAAAGAGTGGAATTCAAAAGCAGATAGAAAAAGTGGGTTTAGATCGATTATATAAAGCCGAAGTCCTGGATCAAGAGCTGACTAATTTGCTTAGAGCCTTAAACAAAGATGAAAACGTTGAATACGCTGAGCTAAATTATATAGTTACAACCTTATCAGTTCCCAATGATCCAAGCTTTACCAATCTTTGGGGATTAAATAATAATGGCCAAAATGGTGGTACAACGGATGCTGATATTGATGCACCTGAGGCTTGGAGCACAATTCATGATAGTAACTTGGTTGTTGGCATAATTGATACTGGCATTGATTACACTCATGAGGATTTGAAGGATAATTTATGGGTGAATACAGCTGAACAGAGTGGTTCGGCTGGCGTTGACGATGATAATAATGGATTCATAGATGACATCTATGGTTATGATTTTGTCAATAACGATCCTGACCCTTTTGATGATCATGGTCATGGCACTCATGTGGCAGGAACTATTGGTGCGGTAGGAAACAACGGACTTGGAGTAGTAGGGGTAAACTGGAAAGCCAAGATTGCCGCAATTAAATTTTTAGACGCCAATGGTTCAGGGACTGCTGACAATGCTGTCAAAGCAATTTTATATGCCAACCAAATGGGTTTTAAAATTACTAGTAATAGCTGGGGTGGAGGGGCTAATTCCCAAGCTTTATATGAAGCTATAACAGTTGCTAATAATGCTGGTAATCTTTTTATTGCGGCTGCGGGTAATAATTCTTCAGACAATGATTTACTTCCCATGTATCCCTCTTCTTATGATTTGCCTAATATTATTTCTGTAGCCGCGACTGACTATAAAGATCAATTGGCAAGCTTTTCTAATTATGGATTGACAACAGTTGACCTGGGTGCGCCTGGCGTGAATATTTATTCTACAGTGCCTAAAGGCGCTTGCAAATTATGCGATCCTTCTGGTTATCGCTATTTAAATGGGACTTCAATGGCCACACCGCATGTCTCAGGAACAGCGGTTCTTCTTTGGAGCTTTTCGCCCCAACTATCACATTCTGAGATAAAAAATAAGATCATGAATTTTTCTGATACGGTTATTGCTTTGCAGGGAAAAACTGTTACCAATGGTAGACTTAATATCTACAATTTTTTTGATAACGACAAAGTCCCGCCTTCAGCTATCACTGATTTAGCTGCAGTCTCGATTGATTTTAATTATGTGAAATTAACTTGGACAACTGTAGGAGATGACGGATTAGTTGGTCAAGCAACTCGTTATGATCTGCGATATTCGACTGTGCCTATTGATGAAAATAACTTTAACTCAGTATCTCAAGCCGTTAATGTTCCAATACCACTGGCTTCTGGTCAAACTCAAACCTTTAAATTAGCAGGGCTTTTTCCAAACACTACTTATTATCTTGCTATGAAAGTTTTGGATAATGCAGGCAATGCCTCAGCCATCTCAAATGTGGTAGTTGCCACAACCACTAATCCAATTGTCATATTTAGCGATAATATGGAGAATGGTATTAATGGTTGGACGGTATTTAAAAGTCCTGGTGAAGAAAATGTCATTTGGCATCAGAGCCTAAGAAAATCTGTTAGCCCTATAACTTCTTGGTATTATGGAAATGAGCAAACTGGCAACTATGATAATGGATTTGGAAGCGCTGGGACTTTAGTTTCTCCGAGTATCAATCTGACTGGTATCCAGAACACGCATCTTGTTTTTAGATATTCCTTATCTACAGAACCTGATCCTTACTTGTGGGATATAGCCAGGGTACAAATTTATTATCGTGGCATAGTGAATCTGGAGACTTTACTTTATCCAATGATCACCAATGGAGTTTTTAAAGAAGAAACCATAGACCTCTCAGCCTATGATGGAAAAGATATTAAAATTGAATTTGATTTCAACACAGTGGATAAGTATAATAATAATTATGAGGGGTGGTTTATTGATAATTTCCAAATATTGGGGTCTACAGCCACTCCTACGCCGACACCAACTTCAACCCCCACTCCTACGCCTGTTCCTCCTACGCCGACACCAACTTCCACACCTGATCTTACTCCTCCAATAGTCACTATTACTTATCCAGTAAATGGTGGTATAGTTGCAAGAAATAAAACAACCACTATTACAGCCACAGCCACAGATAATATAGGTGTTGCTAAAGTAGCATTTTATGTTAACAGTACACTTAAATGTAGCGATACGACTACACCCTTTACTTGTACTTGGTTTGTACCTGCCAAAAAGGGAGCTAATTATACACTTTCTGCCAAAGCTTATGATCTTGCTGGCAATTTGGCAACATATACTGTTAATGTAACTGCAAAATGAAACTCCACCCCCCGCTTTGCGTGACGTGGTATCCCTCGGACTGAGTCCATCGGGACGAACGTCTTCTCCTTCGTGGAGCAAAATCCTGCCGAAGCAGAAACGCATTCATCCACATCCCACATGTGCAACATGGTCTTCTGCAAAGGAGGATAAACCTATAATCCTTCAATTAACTGTAGCTGCTTGCGTCACAAAATCCCCAACCTTTCCCTCAAACAATCTTGACTGGTTTGCTACATTGTGATACTATTTGATTATGAATTCAGCAGAAAGACTATCAAAGCCCGGTGAAAGACAAAGGATCGCGAAAGAATCATTGGATCTTCATTTTTCCGGAATATCTTTTCCTGAAAAAACTAATAAATGGCCTAAATCAAAAGATCCCGGAAAATACACCTGCCTTCCTGAAATCGCAGTAAAACTTCAAGCATACCCTGCCGAGGCTCAAAAAGACTTCTGGACCGATTGTCTCTGGAGATTACAATTTCCAAATTCGGACCAACTGGCCCAAATTATATCGCAAATCGGCTCTGTCAAATGGGCTGTGCCCCAAGCTGACGCAAACGAAAAAAATCTCACATACTTAGTTAATGAATATTTATCACGGCTTAATAAACCTCCTGTGCCTGTAGTTTTTCAATCTGATCTAGGTATCAAACCTGGAAAATGGGAACATATGATCCGTACAGTTTATAGTAAAGTTGCAAACGCGATTGATACTGTAGCAAAAATCAGCAACAGAGTTGAAGAGAAAAGAATCATCCGGGAAATTGCACACGATTCTACTTTTAATTCCATAGTTCAAAATACACGTCATATATCTAATGATGAGATTTTTTGGGAAACAGGTGCTATTCGTACTTTTACCGATGGCTGCACATGGACATTGCTGGAAGACCGGAAAGATTTATTCGCCAAAAAGGGTTTTCAGAGTGGCAACCCGTTTATTCCGCTGATGGAAATTTATAAACTCGGCTGTATCCCCATGGGAATAGAAAACTCTGAATCGGAAGATTTAGAATACAGGATACTTGTTCCGGCAAATCGAGACGTTGCTACACCACAAAGTTAACTATCTTCCCCGGCACATAAACCACTTTCCTGATTTCCTTTCCTTCCAGGAAATTACGAATTTTCTCTCTCGCCATCTCTTCAACCTCTTTTTGATATTTGCTTGCCCCGCGAAGCCTTGGCGAAGCAGGGATACTTGATATTTGCTTGCCCCGCGAAGCCTTGGCGAAGCAGGGATACTTAATACTTATTTCCCCTCTTCTCTTCCCATTCACCTGAATCACGATAATTACGAACTCCTCTTCAAGATATTTCTCGTCATAGACAGGCCAAGGTTCTAAGTGAATTGATCGAAACAAGTTGTCATTCTGAGGCGCAGCCGAAGAATCCCCTGAAGAATGAGATCCTTCGTCGCTTTTGCTCCTCAGGATGACATTTTGGAAGATTTCTTCCGTCATATGCGGTGCAAACGGTGCAAGAAGTTTTAAGAATGTTATAATTTCTTCTTCTGTTAGTTTTGCGCTTTGAGTTTTGAGATTTGAGCTTAAATAATTGTACCACT
This sequence comes from Candidatus Levybacteria bacterium RIFCSPHIGHO2_01_FULL_36_15, assembly GCA_001782015.1. Taxonomy (GTDB): domain Bacteria; phylum Patescibacteriota; class Microgenomatia; order Levybacterales; family GWA1-39-11; genus 2-01-FULL-36-15. The sequence continues at coordinate 35,820 of MFNJ01000047.1, read as the reverse complement.
CCATCAAAGCCGAGATCGCGGTATTGTAACGAAGGTTCTCGATATCCTCAGTCACTTTTTTGATCGTCTTATGCATAAATGCAAGACGAGGAGTAGTTATATCACCCCCGGGGTGGTGTTGCGCCTGCGGCACACCCCGGGGGTGTGATTCCGCAATTGCATTTGTAAACATAGTCCAAACCCGACGAACAAAGCGACTCATTCCCTCAATCCCGCTATCATAAAAATCCCCTCCCTGATCAAAAGGACCCAGAAACATCAAATAACATCGTAATGTATCAGAACCATATTTTTGTATATACTCGTCCGGAACAATTACGTTGCCGCGGCTCTTGCTCATTTTAGCGCCTTCTTTTATTAAAAGGCCGTGCGCGTAGAATTTCTTGAAAGGTTCTTCAAATGAAATATATCCCAGATCTTTAAAAAACATTGTCATAAAGCGCGCGTATAAAAGATGTAAAACTGCATGCTCCGCCCCGCCTATATACATGTTTACCGGCAACCATTTTTTCGCTCTTTGAGCGGAATCTCGAACCTTATCGCTTTTGTCATTCTGAGCGTTAGCGAAGAATCCCATTCGCCTTACAGAATCGTCAGGGGATCCTTCGTCGCTATCACTCCTCAGGATGACATTATCAAACGCTTCCGACGGAAATGGAATCTCATCAAACTCCGTCCCGATATATCTAAAGAAATACCAAGCACTGTCAAGAAACGTATCTGAAACATCCGTTTCACGCATAGCTACTCCACCACACTCAGGACAAACTGCTTTATAAAAATCCCGATGATTCGCAAGGGGAGATTTACCCGTACCCAATGGCTTAAAATCTTTGATGTAAGGCAGTTGAACTGGCAGTTGATCGTCAGGTACCGGGTACCAACCACGCATTTCATGCTTGGAATTTTGAATTTTGAATTTTGAATTTTCCCGATGGTGAGATTGAGCTTTTTTAGAAGTAAACCATGAATGATTAGAGTCAGCACAATTTTGGCAATATACCATCGGGATCGGCGGCCCCCAATACCTTTGCCTGGAAATAAGCCAGTCGCGAAGATGATAAGTAGTTTCACGTTTACCCCAGCCTTTTTCTTCAAGATAATCCATCATTCTATTGGTTGCCTGATGAATATCCAAACCATCAAGAAAGCTTGAATTGATCATCTCACCATTTTCCTCCTGAACCTGATTAATATCTGTTATCGGAGACTTGTCATGATCAGAACCCACAACCACACGGATAACCGGAAGGTTAAACTTTTTGGCAAATTCAAAATCGCGTTTATCATGCCCTGGAACACCCACAACCGCGCCGGTTCCAAATCCCATCAAAACAAAATCCGAAATATAAAGCGGCATTTTATAATTGTTGAGCTGATTTACGCAGTAAAGGCCAGTAAATACGCCTGTTTTTTCTCTCCCCTCCTCCATCCTTTCCTGATCCGTCTTTTTCTTTGCTTTTTCAACATAATCTTCAATCTCCTTTCTTCTGTCATCCTGAACTTGCTCGCCTCGCTGCGAAGCGGGTTTCAGAATTTTTTTTATTAACGCATTATCAGGAGATAAAACCACAAATGTAGCGCCAAAATTAGTATCTGGTCTTGTTGTAAAACATTCCACTTCATATTTGCTGTTCAGAATTTTATATTTGATTATGATTCCTTCTTTTCTTCCTATCCAGTTTCTCTGGGCTATTTTTACCTTTTCAGTCCAGTCAAGATTTTCAAGATTATTCAATAACCGATCCGCATATTTTGTAATTTTAAAAAACCACTGTTCCAAATCTCTTTTTTCAACCGGCGTCTCACACCTTTCACAAACCGCAACCCTTTCCTCAATATCTGTAATTTTTGAATTTATAATTTTGGATTTTGGATTTGTTTCGGATTTCGGATTTCGGATTTCGGATTTTTGTACAACTTGTTCATCTGACAAGACGGTTTTGCAAGACGGGCAAAAATTTACTGCTGCCTTTTTCCTGACCGCTAGTCCGTTTTTGAACATTTGAGTAAAAATCCACTGCGTCCATTTGTAGTACTTTGGATTGTAGGTTTCAACCGTTCTTGTCCAGTCAAAGGCATTTCCTGTAAGTCGTAATTGTCTATAAAAGTTCTTCTGGGAAATCTCTGCTTGCTCCGCTGGATGATGACCTACTTTAAGAGCATAGTTTTCTGAATGAATTCCAAAACCATCCAGCCCTATTGGCTCAAAAACATCAAATCCTTTTGCGCGCATAAAACGCGCATATACATCAGCTCCCGTAAAAGCGTACATATTACCCACATGCAAACCTTCAGCAGACGGATACGGAAACATCATAAGATTGAAGAATGGCTCAGCAGCCTTGTCTAAATCAGGAGAATAAATTCTCTTCTGCTCCCAATACTTCTGCCATTTTGGCTCTATTATTGTTGGTTTATATTTAACTTCTGATTGTTTATCCATAATATTAATTAAGAAATCCCAAACTGTTTTAGTGTAAATCGCAAAGTGCAAAAATCAAAACCTAGTTCAAAACTAAAAAACTTTTAGCTTTAAGTTGGGCTTTGCGCTTTGATCTTTGACTTTTGAGCTTTATTGAGAGTATATCAAAAACAGAGGGATTTATGAAGAAGAGCTATTCAAAGATCTGACCCTTCAAAAATCTCACCAAAACATAAGACTATTTATACGCTCCTTGCCTATGGCTAATAGCGGATACTTCTATTCTTTTTCCTGTCTGATTTATTTGATAGATAACTCTGTACGGCCATGCTCTGAAAGAATAATAGCCCGACAGCTCACCTGACAGTTTTTTACCAGACATTGGATCATCGCGAAGTGCCAAGAATTTTTTTCTCACTTTTGCTTGCTGGGACTTCGGAAGACACAGGAAGTCTTTTTCTGCATCTTCGGAGAGAATTAAATCCATATATGTAAATTATTTTAAGTCGGATAATTTTACAAATTTTCCTTTTTTTATTTGTTCGCTTCCCCTTTTAATACTTTCCAGCGCTCCGGGAGTAGCAAGTATTTCAGCAGTTTCCTCTAAAGACTCCAGCTCTTCAGTACTTATCATAACTACTTTGGGCTTGCCGTTTACTGTAATTACTACTCTCCCCATTTCTTTTTCAATTTTATCTACCAGACTGGGTAAATTTGCCCTGGCATTTGTGATATTAGTATAGGTCATATTTATTCACCTCATTTTCTAAACTGTACATGAATATGTACAGTATGTCAAGGGTGAAAAATAGTAAAATTAACGGATTTATGAGGAACAATAATTCTATTGACTCCGTTCTACATACATCCTATACTGGATTTATGCCCGATATAAATAATATAAGCTCCATACAAGATCCGGTAAATAACGGTGTAAAAGCAGTCGTTACTGAAAACACCGAAGCTCATAAATCTAAAGTAGAAGAAAAACCTTTGCCTCCAATTCGTTATCCTCCCTTTCTTTGGGAGAAATCGCAATCCCTTATCAAAGAAATCGAGCAGAAGCTTCAATCGAAAACAATTGCTTACTATATAAATGAGCACACAACAATGAATACTGACAATGCTGATTACTTTTTCTCTCACGTAAGAGATTTACAGCCTGAATCATCTCTCGCTTTAATCCTGGTAAGCAGCGGAGGAGAACAAATAGCCACATGGCGGATAGCAAATATATTGAGAAATTATTGCAATAATCTGATTATTGTTGTTCCGAGCAGATGTGCCAGCGCCGCTACCCTTCTTGCTCTTTCGGCGGAAAAAATATTGTTAGGTCCAGCGGGCTTTCTGACAGCCATAGATACATCCTTAACTCATCCGCTCAATCCGCGGCCAAACGGAAGAGGACTACCATCAAGGGTTTCCGTGGATCAAATTTCCAGGATTAAAGAGTTTTTGGATACGGATCTCAAGAACTATCCGGGCACTAAAAGTACGTCTGAAATACTTTTCGCAAATATTCATCCTGTTGTTTTTGCCGAATTGCAGCGTGCCAGTAACCTTAGCAAGATGATTGCCAAAAACATGATGCAACTTCGAACCAATGCTCCAAGCGAGGAAGACAGGAACAGGATAGCCGATATGTTAAACGATTCTTATCCCACGCATGGTTATCCTATTGTTCTTAAAGAAGCACAAAAAATAGGCCTCCCGGCAGAACCTACTCCTCCGGATCTTAATCCTTTGCTTTGGGAACTGGTTAAAATGTATTCACTTGCCTCAAAAAAAATTATCACCAACATTACGCCAACCTATTTTCATTTAGAGCATGTGCCTGTCATTATAGAATCCGTTAATAAACGTACTTTTTACAGGATGTCATATTACAAAAGATTCATGTCCCAGCCCAGTCTTGGCTGGATTATGGAGAATGACAAAACGGGTTGGTTATCGGCAACTCCAAATTCGGATTCAAATGAACACCCCAAAATCAGTGAAATTGAGTTGTAATATGTGTTAATCAAATCTTGTATCAGGATTCATTTCTGCTGAAGTCTTCCAGTCTATCCCGTATTTATCTTTCAAAATTCTTTTTTGGGTTTTCCAAAGCAAATGGACAAATCCCAATTTCCTGGGTATATTTTCCAGTTCTTTTATGGCTTCTTCCTCAGCTGTTTTTATTATTTTTCCTTTTTCAGGATCATCTTCCTGCGGGTCGTGTAACCTATTGTGCATCAATTATCACCTCCTAACATAAAATGTATAATTTTAAGTTTGTTGCTTATTTTCCTAACGCTTCAAAATCTGCCATTAATTCATCTGCTGCTTGGTATCTTTGGGAAGGATCTTCATCCAAAGCTTTGGCAAAAATTTTTTTCATGCCTGGGGAAAGCGATAAAGTCTTTAAGGCTTCATTTATCTCCTCGTTTTCAACTTCCAGGCTATCTTTACCTGTCGCTCCCTGATATAAGTATTTAGATAATGTAAATACATCAATGCTTGGATTTGCTCTTTGAACCCTCTCATCCATATCCACTAATGGCAGAAGCACATCCCAGTCAAGCATTGTAACTTTTCCTGCTTCACTATCCCAACGAAGATCATCCGGATGGAAATCAAAATATGTCTTTCCAAGCTCAGAAGAACACTTCAGCACGCTGCAAGCTTGCATCCCAATTTCCGCAATATCTTTTTCAGCTAAAGGTTCTCCTCCCACTATCATTTTGCCTTCTGCAAATGTCATAGCCAAAAACTGCTTTCCGTCTACAGTATTACCACTTCCTAAAAATTCAGGAGTTAAGATATGCCCCTCTTTTAACATATTGTGCTTTCTTTGATAATCAGCCATTCGTATCAAAGTATAATCTTCTCCCATAAATTTTGCTTCAGCCTTGGGATCATTTTGATACTTTGCTACTTTTATAACAATCTTTTCACCTTCATGCGAAACAGCAAGATACACATCTCCTCCCGCACCTGCCCCTAACATCTTTTCAACCTTATAATTTTTCCCTTCCCAGGGAAGCAACCCACCTACTTCTACTTTTGGTAATTGCTTATGCATTTTCTCAAAAGCTTCAGGACTGGCTTCATAAGCTGCTTTTCTGTCTTCCTCAAGCAGAACTTTTGCCGGATCCCTTAATCTATCAGCTAGCGCTCCGAGATTATTAAGATAATCTACCTCCAACGTGTTGTGTGGCTTTAATAGTTCTTTTTGAATTTTTGCTTTTATTTCTGCTGTATCCCTCTCGCGGGGATGCTGGGCAGCCAGAGTCAATTCATGCCTTAATTCTTTTACTGCATCAGGCGCCGAACCGATTTCACGTATTTCCGGCATAAGTGCTATATCAGATAAAAGCTCCTTATCAACCATAAATGAGTATTCAAATTCCGCCTCTGGTTTATTTCTTAAAACGTTTCTCTCTTTCCATTCTTTAAAGTCTTTATATAATTGATCTTTTTCTTCCGGGTGGGCTATGCTTCTTCTTCTGAGACTTATCCCTTCCTGCATGTAGGCTGTGTACTTATTATAAAAATCACTATGCGGTTTTTTATCTCGGACAAATCTTAGCATTGCCTCCGCTTTTTCCATTCCTTCCATTGTCCCATCGTAACGGTTTATAAGTCCGCCTGCTACATTTATTAAATTAGGCGCCATATCCCTTCCATAAACATTCTGGAGGACAGCATCTACCGCTGTTTGTAATATAAGTTCAGTATCTGGATCCGGTTGAGTTTTGGATGTTTTAACTCTCAGTTCAAAAAGCTTTCCCAAACCGTCTTCAACTTTTGCTTTTTCACCATTGATTTCTGCTAAATTAATAGCCTTAACAATCTTTGCCATTTCTTTATTAATTTCCTCTGTCTCTTTGTTACCACTGGCTGCTGCTTCGTTGGCTTTGCCTTTTGGAGCCGATGTAGATGGTGGCGCTGGGGCTTGCTCAGGTTTTTGAGGTATTTTTGAGCCTTGTAGATTCTCTTTTGCTAGCGCGATAAATCGCCTAGCATAAGCAATATTGGATTCATCATCAGGTGTTTTCTTTTTTGCTTCAGCCGCTTTTAAAATGACTTCGGCTTTCGCAAGGCCAAGAGGTGAAAGATCACCAGTAACAGAACCTATCGCGCCATGAACTGTTTCCATGCAACTTGAATTTTCGTAAAGCTTGCCAGCTACTCCAGAAATTCCTCCATCCGCACTTAACAAAATAGCTGGATCAGTTGCTTCTGATTTGATTCTAACAAACCTATCCAAAGCATCATTCAGCAATTTATTTCTTAGAGTAGTATCTGTTTGCTGCGTAGCGTCTGCTGCCTTAATAGAAGCTTCCATCAATAAGTCATAAGAAGTTTTTTCTGGAGGGTTAGTTTCTGCTCCTATCAGTTTTACCCTTACGGCAGATGTTTCCTCTCCTAGTTCTCTTCTTAAACTTTGTGACTGGGCTACATCTGCGGTTAAATTAACACCCGGATTTCCTTTTGCAAGTTGATCAACTTGCCTGTCTATTGATTCCGCAGTTCTTGTTGCTTCTTGGGATTTTTTCTGAAATCCTCTCTCAACGGAAGATCCTTCTTGTTTTGGACCTTTTTCAGCGAGGTTTGTAACTTCAGGTGGTTTTTGTAACGGTTCCGCTGACTCTCCTGGCATAATTATTCTTTCTGGATCTTCTCCAAAATTCTTCTGTATGCTATGTCATCCACTTTTCTTTGAGCACGGATTAAGACCTGCAGCATCTTGCCGATAATTTCCTCTGCCTTTCTTTCATACTCTTTTAAGATTTTTTTCTTATCCTGATTTTGGCTATTTTGTTGCATATGAATTCCAGCAATAGATTAATTAAAGTTTAGCAGAAAAAGGCAGATTTATGAAGAATGAGGATTTAAGCTCAATTTATATTCAAAGCGAAAGTCCTCCTGGAAGGTAGTCCTGAGGATCCGTCAATTGACGGAGACGAATGGAACTCTTTCAAGGTGGACATCAGAAAAAGGTGAATAATGAGACTTAGTATTGTTTAAATATAAATCGGGGTTTATTTTCTTTCTAGCAGCTGTCTCTGAAGTTCTCTACATGTATTAATTTCCAGATTAATTTTAGTTATTCTATCCTCTGAACCAGGATCCAATGGCCCTTCGCTAGAAGGAAATGATAAATCAGCAATCTTTGCATCCAATACTCCAATTCCTGCGGTTAATCCTTTATATAAAGCGCTACGCTTGGTATTTTCACTCCAACCCTCCACTACTTTACGAAGACCATCATATCTTTTAAAACTTTCCCTTTTCTCCTGTATCATTCTTTCTAAACGTTCCGAATGTCCAAATGACATCCTGTCCCTATTGAATTCATCTTCTAACCTTTCCTCCGGATTTGGAAACAATAAGCAAGCGATACCACCCAATCCTCTTTCGCGAATAATATAATCTGCTGCAGCCCTATCGCACCCTGCCTTTTTTTCAGGAGGCAACTGAGAGTAAGAAGATTCAAACAGATATTGGCCAAGAGCTTCAAAATAACCTTGATCTAAAGAAGAATAAAGGACAGGAAGGTTAGATGGGTATTCAGCAAAATGCGCCATAAATTCATAACCAAGTATCTCATCTACCGTATGCACGTATTCTCCTGTTTTTGGTTTTTGCTGCTCCGGTCCTGCCATATATTACAAAATGATAGTTATTGTAAAAGAATATATCAAATATACCATCCGTTGTCAAATTTTACGAAGCTCCCGGCAGTTTGTATCCGTTTTTACCAAATGCTTCATCAAATCCGAAAACTTCTTCTGTTTTATATTTATCGGCAAATACCATGACAAGACAGTCTGTAAAAGAAACAGATAAAGCTTGGTTTTTCAGTTTTTCAAATGCATTCATGCAAATATCCAGTGAACCTTCCGTAATGGCAAAAGCATCTGAGAATAATAAATCTTTTCCTAAGTCAAGCTGTTTACTACGGCCAAATTTTTTCCCCACAATATTCAGTGTTTCACTCAAAACACCACTTGGAAGTATCACTGTTTTACCTTTTTTCATGCAATCACTACTTATAGCTTTCGCTTTAGAATGATTCTGGTCATCGACAGACGCAAGTGACACAAGTGCACTCGAATCAATAACTACAAAATTACTCATTCTTCGTATAAATATTTATCAATATTCTCGGAGAGATCTTTCTCTCCACCTTTAACAGCTTTACCGGCAATTTTTAAAAGAATTTTCCCCGCGTTATAGGTTTTCTTTTTCCCTTCCAAACCTTCTTCTAAAGACTCCCTGATTACCTGGGATTTTGTTTTTTTCTGTCTCCTGGCAAGAGCCTCAACATCTCTATATAGTTCTTCTGTCAAGTAAATCTGAGTACGTATCATGATGTATAATGTATAACACACATATTTTAGATAGTCAAGAAGGAGGTTAACAAACTATTTTTGTAAAGTAATAAAAATTAACCTTTATATTTTTAAATTCTTGAGGAAGCGTCGGAGTTCCCCGTTTATTTCCGGATGTTCAAGGGAAAATTCTATAACGGTCTTAAGATATTCAAGTTTGTTACCTGTATCATAATATTTGCCTCCCTTGATCTCGCAGGCTATGACTTTCTTGCCGTCATCAAGCATAAGCTTAAGAGCATCATTATAGTAAAGCTCCGCGCCATCATTTAAATTATCAAGAGCTTCGTCCAAGTAACCAAAAATATCAGGAGTAAATATAAAACCGCTTACGGTTGCCAAATCGGAAGGAGCGTTGCTTTTTCCAGGTTTTTCAATAATTGTTTTAACATCAATAATTCCGTCTCTTATTACTTTACCGCCGGCAAAGCCATAGCGGTCATAATCTTCATCGCGCTTTGCGCGGATTGCTGCCAAAACCGAGCAACCGAATTCATCATAAACATCAATCAACTGTTTGAAACGCGATTTGGGATGCGCTTTTATAAAATCATCGCTCCATGTATAAATAAATGGCTCGTCTCCTATAATTTCTCTGACATTCAAAAGTGGCGTTCCATTTCCGTACGGCCCTTTTTGCCGTATATAAACAAAATTAGCCAGATCCGCTATTCTTTCAGCCTCATCAAGAAGATGCCTTTTTTTCTCTCCTCCCATCCTGAGGTTTTCAACCAATTCCATGCTGGGTCTGTCAAAATGATCTTCTATTGTCCTTTTATGGTATCCCGTGACAATAATTATGTCTTTAATACCCGCGTCAACCAGTTCCTCCACGATATACTGAACGATAGGCTTGTCAACTATAGGAAGCATTTCTTTGGGCATTGCTTTGGTTTGAGGTAAAAAACGGGTACCAAATCCAGCCGCCGGTATAACTGCTTTTCTTATCTTCATAAATTAAGTATCTAGTTTTATATCTAACTGTATGCCCTATACAATTCTATATATGGCAGTCAGGCTATAGAATTATACATGAACGCTAGACGCTGACTAACTAACAGCTACCCTATTCTACCCTGTATCTACTTTACATGTCAAGAGAAAACTGATAAAATGACATCCTGTATCCTGATTTGTACTTTGGTAAAAGAATTCTATAAAGTCAAAGTCAGGATTGTAGATATGCTAAGTTTCTTAAAGGAAGTAAGGTCGGAATTGGAAAAGGTCACATTTCCTACAAGAAAGGAAGCTATGAGATTAACCGGCATAGTAATAGTTATCAGTGTATTTGTAGGGCTTTTCATAGGATTTTCCGACCTTTTATTAACAAAAATACTTGAGATAGTAATAAAATAAAAAATAAGCGTCTAGTAATTAGCGTTTAGCGTCTAGACTCAGAATATAAAAAAAACTAAACGCTAGACGCTAGCAAACTGAACGCTAACAAATATGGATAATCAACCGAAAGAGGAAAGCAAAAAAGAAGAGGTAGCAACAGCTGCTCCTGTCAAAAAGCTGGGCAAGTGGTATATAGTTCATACCTATTCGGGCCACGAAGGTAAAGTGGCAAAAACTCTTATGCAAAGAGTTCAAAGCATGGGCTTTACGGAGAGAATCCTGGAGGTATTAGTCCCAACAAAGGAAACCATAAAAATTAAAGGCGGGAAAAAAGAAAACGTTAAAGAAAAAATTTTTCCGGGTTATATCCTGGTAAGAATGGTTTTGGATGATGAATCATGGATCCTGGTTAGGACTACTCCAGGTGTCACTTCTTTTGTAGGCGCGGAAAATAAACCAACACCAGTAAGAGATGAAGAGGTTGAAGCAATCGTTAGGTTTGTAGAGATGAATGAACCGGTTTTCAAAACGGCTTTTACTGTGGGAGAAGCTGTAAAAATTACTGACGGACCCTTCAATGATTTTCTTGGTACAATTGAATCTATTGACGAAACACGCGGAAAAGTAAAAGTGCTGGTATCAATTTTTGGTCGTGAAACACCAGTAGAATTAGATTTTTTGCAAATCGCGAAGATATAAACTAGTTAAAAATTCAAAGTGCAAAGTTCAAAGTTATAGTTTAAAGTTAAAAGTTTAATTAATTTTGCATTTTGAACTTTTAATTTTGAATTTGACTGACTGAAAGGAAGGAACATGGCTAAGAAAATAAAGACAATTATAAAATTAAATATTAAGGGCGCAGAAGCAACCCCTGCTCCGCCTGTTGGTCCGGCTCTTGGTCAGCACGGTCTGCCGATAATGGAGTTTGTAAGGGCTTTCAACGATAAAACTTCTGATCAAAAAGGCACGGTTCTTCCGGTCGTCATAACCGTATATGAAGACAGAACTTTTTCTTTTACGATCAAAAAGCCTCCGGTTTCAGAGCTTATTAAAAAAACTCTTAAACTTGAAAGGGGTGCTCAAAAACCAAGCCGCGAGGTAGCGGGAAAATTAACCCGTGCCCAAATTGAGGAAATAGCCAAAACCAAGATGGACGACTTGAACACCAAAGACCTTAAAGCCGCGGCCAACATTGTACGTGGAACCGCAAGGTCAATGGGAGTGGAAACGGAACAGGAAGTTTAATTTTAAAATTTGAAATTGTAAAAAATGGGTAAAATTAGAATCAAAACATACGGAGAAGAAGCTCCAAAACAGAAAAAAATAAAGCCTAAAAAAGAGGAAGTTAAGGTTCCTGGTCTTAAAGGTGGAGAAAAAATAAAAACAGTTGGCCCGACAAATCCTGAAGAAGTTGAAAAAGCAACTTCAGCTACCAAGACACCAGAAGAAAAAGCGCCTGAAAAGAAAAAGAAACAGAAATTTGTAAAAACCAAAGTAAAAGGGAAAAAATATCTTGAAAACAAAGCCGCAATTAATAAACAAAAACTCTTTACTCTTAATGAAGCTGTTGATGTTTTAAAAAAATTCAAAAAAGCATCTTTTGATGAAACTGTAGAGCTTCACATAAACGTAAAAGAGAAAGGCCTTTCCGGGCAAATTGCCCTACCCCACGGAACAGGGAAAAAAGTTAGGATAAAAGTTGCGGATGATGCTTTGATTGATGCTGTTTCAAAAGGTACTATAGATTTTGATATACTTATAGCAGAACCTTCTATGATGGGTAAGCTTGCAAAAGTCGCAAGAATTTTAGGACCAAAGGGCCTTATGCCCAACCCAAAAGCAGGAACAATTACAACCGAACCGCAAAAGCTGATCGAAAAGCTCTCGCACGGCCAGGTAAATTATAAAACTGAAACTGAGGCACCCATTATTCATATGTCTGTGGGCAAACTGTCTTTTGCAGAAAAACAATTATCTGAGAATATCTCAACCGCCCTTTCCGCCATAGGCTCAACCAAAATCAACAATGTGACATTAAAGTCAACAATGAGTCCTGCTATTAAACTCCAAATCGCAAGCTAAATAATTAATATGACACCTGAAAAAAGGAAACCAACTTCAAAATTAACAAAGCGTCCCCCTCTTCCTGTTGAACCTCATGTAGATATAAGGGAAGTTGACCCAGATTTTGAAGCCTACTTTACATTACCGACTGAAGACAGATCTATGTTTTTGCGAGGTTTAATGGTAGCAAGTAATAATGCTCCTACAAAATTAGAATGGTTACTAGAAGAATTGGAATCTAATGATTTGACGTTAACTAATGGCGGAGAGAAATTTGACAAACATTATGGAGTATTAGCAGATTCATACGCAAAATCTATTGACAGAAGTTATCACCCTGACGGCACAAAAAAAAATCCTGAAACGGTTAGAAAAAGAGACATGTTCTACAGCATGATAAGATTCCACCCTGCAGAAGAAATCACAGCTAGCGTTAAAGGAATATTAGACCGACCGTACGACACAAGGTAGATCACAAGAAAGAACTTAATTTAGTAACCATCCTTGTTAAACAATCTCATAATCTGAATACATAATATCTTTCAACCGCTCGAGCATTAAAAAAATGTCACTATGTCAAAATGTGATTTAATATAAACATCAATCCCATCCTCTCCCCTTCCGCAGTTTTTCCGTAAACACTCCTAGTAAGAATTCTTTTGTTAAAGTATAATAAAAGAAATGTTGCTCATTATCAAAAGCAAGGCAACTCCTGAAGAAATTCAAAAAATGTCTGAAGATTTTGATGGATATATTAAGTTAGTAATTGATATGGAAAGAAATATTTTGGCAGGCGGCGGAGAAAGACATTTTGACGGAGAACAATTACTTCTCAAAGAAGGCTCTCAACAGGAAAATCTTTGGGGAGGCGGAATTGATTGGGAAACAAAGGAAATCGACTATAATTCGATCATAAACTTACGGCCGGGACAAAACAATCCAAGCCGAGATATTCTTTCTCAAAAAATAAGACAAAAATTTGATAAAATTGTGAAGGATTTACTTTTATAAACCATGAGCGAAACCCAACTGAAAATTTTAGATATTGCCATGAATCTCAACCGTATAGGAAATTGGGCTGCTGACGGGTATGACGCAAAGAAAAAAAGGATTGTTATGTTTTTGGGGCAGACTTCTGCCTATATCAAAAACTTTCATTCCAAAACCTTCCAGAATCCTTTTAAAAAGACTTTTGATCGTTTTAAAGAAGAATACTCCATTTTACATAAACAAGGTTTAGAAGGCCCAAAAGATCCTCTTTTCTGGGCAGAACAAATGATGACCTGGGGAAATATCCTGACACACAGAGTAAAACTTATAAATTTTTAATACACATATCCTGTCATTCTAAATTTTTTTGCTTCTTTAATTCATTCAACCGATAGTAATTGTTTGTTGATCTTATTTCTTGTATAATATATCGCTTATGACCGAAATACCAAGACCTTCTCCTGAAGGCCAACCAACAATCTCTATACCTGAAATTGACAGAAGACTCAAAGCTTTAAAAAGATTTGAGACGGATCTACAAAATCCAGAGGTGGAAAAAGCTCGGGCTGCCATACGCCAAATAGTAGGTTCTAAAATGCCTTGGTTTAATGAACATGATATTGCGGTTATTTATCATGGATCACTTCAGTATAACGATCCCCGCAATTTAGACGTTGATCTTGTTTTTATTGGTGAACCTCCTCATTTTGACGAACTTAATTCTGTTAAGCAAGAGTTGGAAGACGCATTTACTCAATCGGGGGCTTGGCCAAGATATCCTTGTGAAACTAATTTTGGTTATGCTTCCCTTGAATTAATTAGAAGAGAGCTTGAGTTAACTCGTCATAAAAAACGTTATTCATCTCAAGACTTCGATGATTATTATTCTGAAATGGACGCGTCTTTGACATTAAGCTCTGCTTTATTATTTGAAGAGCAAAGACCTTTGCTGGCTCGATTTCAACATGAGGTAAGACAACTTATACAAAGCAGCCCTTGGCTAAAAAGCGGTGTCATACATTCTTTAGATGACGCAATAAAAATAAGGAAAGAAAGAAGGAAAGCGCTGGGAATTTAGTCTTGCGACCCGGAAGACTACTATCTTAAGTTCAGCAAACGATCGAGCAGATTCGCAACCTGAATATATTAAGTAAATCAAAATATGATTTACTGTTAAGTAGTGTATCTATTTTTAGGGAGTTAACGAATAAGTCTGGGGGGAGTTCCGCGCCTCTGTTGTGCTTTTGTACGCCTTTCGTGTAGTCTTTGCCCTGCTGATTTGTGTGATGGGGAATCTGGCAATCTCCTGCCAAATGCCTCTTCACGAGCTCTTTGTTGAATAAGTTGACCCTGGGTAAAAAATTTACCATCTATTTCTACTTCTTTCTGAAGGAAACTGTCTACCGCAGGCGTAAGATTGCTGTAAAATTCATCTATCGCGGCTCTGTGGATATCTTCAAGTTCCGGAAACCTTTGTTGTTTTGGTATTGCATAATAACTCTGCCAGATTTCACTTAATCTTTTTGCGGCAGTCTCAGGAGTAAGTTGTTCTTTTTTTACCGGTTGATATCTGTCATACTCCAACATAATGTTGGTAATATAACATAACCTCAATAGATAAATCAAGGAGAAGTTGTAAAATAGATGATTTTAGTTCACCACCGCGTTTGTGGCTGCTATTATTTTGTGGTGTTTTTCCTTTTCCAAGTAGGCTGCGTTCATAATCGGTATTGTAAAGGAAACTGTTGTTCCTTTTCCCTGTGATGATTCAAGCCATATTTTACCCCCATGAGACTTAATAATTCCTTTTGAAATGTACAAGCCCAAGCCGGTACTGTCTTTTCTGAAAATACCGCTTGCCTGCGCGTATTTTGAGAAAAGTGAAGCCTGTTCATCTTGAGGGATACCTATCCCGTTGTCTTTGATAGTCACAGTGATTGAACCTCCATTTTTTCTAGTTTCAACTTCTATTTTCCCGCCGTTGTTTGTAAATTTAAGACTGTTAGAAAGCAAATTGTTTAAAACCTGCCCTGTTCTTACTTTATCAAATTCAAATTGGGGGATACCGTCTCCCAGCACCATTTCTACAGAAATTTTTCTTTCCTTGGCCAGAAAAGTAAAAGTTTCAACCCTTTCTTTAACAACTTCATTTATATCAGCAAGATCTTTGATTATTATAAATCGGCCCGCGTCAATCTTTGCCGCGTCCAGCAATTGCCCTACCTCCTCAAGCATAGTATTGGCAGACTCTTTAAGAATTTCAAACATTTTATCCGCATCTTCTTTTCCCAGAGTAGATTTAGACAAAAGCGTAACGGCGCCTTTAATTGAAACAAGAGGCGCGCGCAGCTCGTGTACAACCATGTTTGTAAAATTGTCACGCATATTTTCTATCTGTTTCTCAAGAGTAATATCCTCCATTGCGATTGATATCCCTATGACGTTTTTACTCTCAAACAAAAACATGGGAGACAGAACAATTTTGTAGAATTTCTCCTGTATCTCTATATTATTAAAAACTACGCTTTTCTTATTTTTAAGTATGTGTTTTACTTCTTTTATCAAGTCAAAAGACTTTCCGAAACTAGCAATAACATGTATTGTTGTAATCCCATCCTTAAGCTTAAGAAAATTTCTGGCAGCAGTATTCATGTAGGAGAATTTTAAACTGCCGTTTTCAAACAAAAGCATGACCGCCCCAATCGGAATACTGGTAAGCATGGAGTCAAGTTTGCTTTTTTCGGTCTTAATAATACTCTCAAACCTATTTATAGCGTTGCCTGCCCTATCAATGATTTTATAAAACATACTCATATCTTCTTCTTTGTAAACATTCTTGTCTTTTGAAGCAATATTGATAATTGCCAGAAATCTTTCGCCGGTAAAAAGCGGGATATTAAAATAAGACTGCGGAAGAAAAGTTTCTTTGTTTGAAACCATACCGGAAATATCCTGGTTAACCATAAGCTTATTTTTGTCTTTTCCGTCTATCCCGCAGACTGAATCTAAGATGATTTCTTTTACTTTTTTGACAAATTCTTGGCCGACCGGCTCCCTAATGTAGGTTTTGAGTTCAATTCTGTCCTCAAAGATAATGGCATATGAAACCGCAGACATTGAAAACAGATCTTCAAGACTTAGAACCATAGATTCCACTACTTCGGTGGTATTAAGAGGATAACCTAATTCCTGCTGGATTTTATTTAATATTGAAATTTCATAAAGCTTGCGTGATAAATCCTGTTTTTGCCCATAAAGTTTCTTCTTGATGCCATTTTGCTGCAGAAAAAAAATAAAGGCGCAAAAGCCCACAAGAAAATTTGATGCAAGAAGATATAGAATAAGAGTATTCATTTTGTAAGAGATTTCAGCCGGTCAGCCGTTTTCTTACTGCCTATCACAATTATATATGTACCTATCATAATTTCAGGCTCCTGATGTTTCCTCCTGTTTATCCAAACCTTCCAGCATCTTGCTTAATTCCGCAATTTTATTTTCATCAAGGCCTCCCAAAGGATTTGATAAATCAACCGGAGTCGCGGAAAAATCCGGGGGTAACTTTGCATCAGAAGAATTCTTGCCAGTTCCTGCGTTCGCGGCATTACCAAGACTGCCTGCGCTGGTTAGACTTGAATAACTAAGAAGCATCGATTCCATCGTTCTTTTAACGATCATGCCTGAAAGTTCAATGAATTGATTAATCAACTTGCTTAAAAGTGCTTTTGGATCACCTTCTATTCTGGTAACATTTCCCGCAGTATCAATCGTGATCCCACCCACACTTCTAACTTTCGCAAGAGTAATATCCGGGCCTAAAACGACTATTTGCTTTTTGATGAGTTCGGAGAATAAATTCAGATACTCTGAATTGGCAGTTGGTTCCATAAATATATTATCTTAAGAAGCATCTCCTAAAATTGTCTTAACCTTTTTGATAAGATCATCTATTGAGATCTGATACTTTAGGATGTAGTCTACGGCCCCAATGTATAAAGCTTCTTTGACCATTGTATCGTGGCCAAAATTGGTTAGCATAGCAACCGGTGTAGCTTTGGTTGTCTGATCCTGTTTTAAAGTTTTTAAGACCTCGTTTCCGGACAAGTCACCTATCATTTGATCAAGAAGAATCAGATCAAATTTTTCTGCCTTTGCCAAATCCAAACCACCCTTGCCTGAAGTTGCAATCTTCACCTCATATCCTGCGTTTTTCAGCGCGGTGTCAAAGATAGATGCTACAGCAAGCTCATCATCTACTATCAAAACTCTTTTCATAGAATTGTCTCTATAATTTAGGCTAACATAATTTTTAAAAAATGCAAGAGGGAAAACAAGCAATAAACATAAAAGTTCAGCTTGCAAAAAAACAGAAACTTAAAGATTAACAACAAATAATTGACACGTTAATATTTGTCTGATATATTGCTGATAATTATGGCGCTTACTCCAGAAGCAAAAGTCAAAATCGGATCTTATTATCTTGGATTACTTGAACAGAGTATCAGAAAAAAAGAATTTTTGGACAAGCCCACTTCAGCAAGCGCAATACAGGATTATTTAGCAGATAGAGGCTTATTTTTCCCTTTTTTTCCTCCTGAATCTGACCTTTTCGGACGATTAGGTTTTGGAAAGTTACGCTGGCAAGATTTTTTTATTGGAGACAGTCTTCCTTTACTTGTTTTAGGCAGTAAAACAGGAAATATTGATAATATTCAAAATGCGGACGCTACTATTGAGATCGCAAGGCGGGTAAATAATGAGAAAGAATCGCCTGATAATAAAGAACCAATTTATGTTCGTGTTGCCGGAGTTGATCGGGACACCAGAAGAGTTGTGGCAGCAGAATACGACGCGGATACTAAAGAAGTAACCCGCGCCAACGTTTCCCTTTCACCACTGGAAGAAAACATGGTCAGTAGCAAAATATGGCTTCCAACAACTTTCTCTTTCGTACCACAACCAAGTAACGCGAACACCCAAACAGGACCATATAGAACAGCCGGAATTATTACAGAAAAAATGATCAGAGAATCAGGACGTGGCAAACCACATGTAAATGTTCTGACTATTTATTCCACTCCAAAAGGCGTAACAAGATACAAAGAACCATTAGGACATGTGGGTGAAACAGATAGTGCGGAAAATGATTTTGGACGCTTGTACCTCCTGAAAAACCAGCACTCTATCAGAGTAGGATTAAGCCCTAATCATAATGTGTTTTTAATTCAGGGATGGGAAGTATCTATTCCCAGAAGACTTGGTGAATAAAATACCTCAATCTGGATTTTGATTTCAGCCTGTGTTAAACTAATCTTGCTTGACCCCATACCGTCTGGTATAGGATTTGATGCGGCGCGTTGGCGAAGAGGAAACGCAGGTGTCTGCAAAACATCTATGCGCCGGTTCGATTCCGGCACGCGCCTCAAAATTTTTATTGTACAAACGATAATTTTTCATCCGAAATCACAATTTCCACTTCCCCCTCCCTATCCGTCCTTTTATATGGTATTTTATTATTCTCAAGAATGGACAATATTTCTTTTGCCGGATGGCCGTATTTATTATTTGCGCCTACTGAAATAACTGCTAATTCAGGTTTTATCAGTTGAAATGTCTGACTGTCAATTCCTGTTTTTGATCCATGATGAGGAAGCTTAAAAATGTCAATGCTTCCTATATTAGATCCAATATCATCCAGTATTGCTGCTTCTATGTCACCCGTTAAAAGTACTTTTTTCTCACTATAAGTCAAAAACTGAACAAGTGAAAAAAGATTTTTATTGTTCTTTGCCAAATTTCTTTTTTCTTCCACGTATTCCCTAGTTGGCCAAAGAGTATCTATTGTTACCCCGTCTGAAATTTTAAGTTTATCTCCGGCAAAAATATATTTTTTAGTTATGCCTTTTTCTTTAATCGATCTTTCTATTTCATCATATATTTTTGTTCCGCCGGAAATTTCCGGCTCATAGAACGCGTCAACCTCATATCTTTCTACAACATCAAGAATTCCGGTTATGTGGTCGCTATCCGGATGGCTTGCAAAAATTGCCTCAATGTCACGATCATAAAAAGGCATGTGATCCGAAAGACACTTTAATACACTGCTGTTGGGACCGCCATCAATTAAAATATCTGCGCCACTGGGAGTTCTCACAAAAATAGCATCTCCCTGCCCTACGTTGCAAAAAATCAGATGAAGTTTGCCGTCGTTGAATTTTAAAAAGTGATAAGAAAATATTCCGGCTAAAGCAATTAAAGAAAAAGTGCTTAAAATGACAATTTTTTTCATCTTGACAAGTATAACATCTTGATGTATATATAAAAATTGTGACATCAGGAGAAATACCAAAACCAAATCCAGTACAGGAACTTGCAGCAAGCGCGAGTAGAAAAGCTTGCTTAACATTTTTTGAAGGAGGATATTGGAAATGCTTGGCATTTGAAGGAAGCGAAGAACTGGACCGGTTAACCGCACTTGGTCAAGATGGGATTGGACAATTTAAAGCTCTCGTTTATCCAAGATTTGAGTGTCTATTGGAAGGCTCTGTGGAAAAAGAGGCAGCGGAACTTACCAGACTCAAGAAAGAAATGGCAGAAGAACATGCGGCCGGACCCATGGATAGAAAAGGCCCTGAATGGTGTTCCGACATGCGTGAAATGATTGATGGAGTTACGGATTATCATGATTCTTATAGATCTAGATTAGATAAATACCGGAAAGGTGAAAAAGTGACTGTCTTACTTGCGATTGGTCCAGGAACAAAGAATCATGGTTTTATGGAAATAAGCGAACAGCACCCTGTTCCTGTTTTTACTTTTAGCCAACTCCCAGGAGAAGAAAGTCAATATCTGACTTTTCAAAAACCTCAACCGCAAAAGGCCTAGTCTACTTTTTCTTCTTTCCAATAAACAAGACTAAGGAAACTAGGATTAAATAATAACCGACTGTTATTTGCCAGGGGAAATTTTCATTTCGAACATCAACACTGATTTTCCCTGGAAGACCTGAAAACAACATAACGGTTTTTTTGAAAAACAGCAAAAAAGGCAAGGATAAATATAGACATATTTGGCCAAGAAATGGCAAAATCAGTCCCGCAATCGCCCCTACTCCCCCTAAAATCATAAGCGGCGGGATGGTCCACAAAACAAGCATGTTAACTAAAATTGATACAGGATTATAAGAGGAAAAACTTGTGAGCATAATCGGAAGGCTAACTGCCTGAGCCGAGAACGTAGTCAGAAAATCATCACCTACGCCTATTCCTGAAATAAAACTTTTAGCCGTAATTTTTGAGAGTACGGGTTTGATTGAAAGTATTCCCAGCGTAGAAGAAAATGAGAGCTGAAACCCAACGTCCTGCATAAGATCAGGCTCAAGCATAAGCATAACAAAAGCTGTAACAAAAAGACTGATGTAAGAAAAGTTCTGCTTTCCCAAAATTGCGGCTGAATAGGCAAAAACAGCCATAACGGAAGCCCTTATTATTGAAGGCTCAAGACCGGATAAAACAGCATAAAAGACTATCCCAAACAACGTCAAAACCAGAGCAAATTGCCTCTTTAGTATCAGTATGAATATTCCTTCTAAAAAACCGCCAACCATAGTTACGTTCATGCCGGAGGCTGCTATCACATGCATTACTCCCGCGTTTTTCAAAGCAGTAAAGTAATCATTATTCATCTGCGATTTAATTCCAAAAACTATACCCATAAGTAAACTTGCCTCATCCCTTGCCAAATAAAGATTAAAGGTATGTTCCACTTTCTGTCGGATATATGATGTCAGTGATAACAGTGATTTGACAGACGCAGAAAATAAATCTTTTTCATTTTTCACAGGTTCAATTTTTGGGTTTTTCATAACAAATGATATTTCTTTGTTTAGCACTTTGGACTTTTCATTGCCGTATTCCTGTCTTGAAACTATGCCTGAGATTAAAAGATTATCCGCATAATGGTATTCCGGAAAACGGGGAAAAATTATTTTAAGCCTATTTGTATAAATAATCTGGTAACCTGAAAATCCGTTTTTACCTTCAGTGATTCTTGGATTATCAAGAAGAGTTTTTCTGATTTCCACCTTCTGGCCATCATAATAAACCTCCTGGCTGCTAAAATACCAAACCAGCCTTAAAGAAAGCGCTAAAAAAAGAACCAGGCAGAAAATGAAAACTCGAAGCATAGATTAATTTTAAATTAATACGACTTACGCAAAACACGTCATGCTGAACTTGTTTCAGCATCTAGCGGGATTCTGAAATGAATTCAGAATGACAAAAAATGCGTAAGTCGTATTAATATACACTGATTTTATCTTTAATCTGCTCAAATACTTTACTGCTCACGATTTTACGGTTAAGAAGATCATCTATTGAGTTGTATGGCCTTGCGTCTATAATTTTTTGGGCTGTTACCACACCTATCCCTGAAAGACTGTCAAGATCACTGGTAGAAGCGCTATTTATATTTATTTTTGAGGAAAAACTGCTGTCCATAGATACACCATCAACCACGCCCGTTTTTTGCGCATCCGACAGCTTGGGAATATAAATTTTTTGGCCGTCGGTAAGGGCTGTTGCAAGATTAATATTCTTTTCAATATAGGCTCGGTCAGCCTCCTGCGATAATCCTCCTGCAGCTATAAGGCCGTCCTGAATTCGGGAGCCTGTTTTAAGACTATAGACTCCCGGATTTATCACTGCACCCTCAACA
>MFNJ01000047.1:0-13852 GCA_001782015.1 Candidatus Levybacteria bacterium RIFCSPHIGHO2_01_FULL_36_15 | reverse complement strand
ACTTATTTGAGGCTGAGGTTTATCTAATAAAGATATCAGACCAATACTTAAGAGGATCAAACCAGAACAGACCAGGATTACAACCAGTAGATTATCTTTTATTAGCCTCATCAACCTTTCTGAGGGCTTATCTAACTCATCTTCCATAATAAATTAGCGTCTAGCAACTAGCGTTTAGCGTTCAGTTAATTAAATTATTAAACTAGACGCTAATAACTAAACGCTGACTCACACTCCCTTTCTGTATTCCGCTTTATTTCTCGTGATGGTCTGGTCTTCTTCATAAAAGTGTTCCTTTATAAACCTTATTGTTTCCTTAGGATCCTGAGTGTCCACGAAAACGCCTGTGGCAATCTCAAAACCGCCCAGTATTTTCGCGCGTGGCATGATTCTTAAATACCAGTCATGATAAGGATAAATATAATAATTGTAGGGAAATTCATATCCATGCCTGATTTCAAAAATTCTGACCAGTCTTTTTAAAATAAAAGAGATCTCCTCTATCTCTTCATATCTTATTTCGCCAAAAATCCTGCCTCTTTCTTTTGGCACAATCCAAACCTCATCCGGCCATTGAGAGTACGGCGGGCAAATAAGATAAAAATTGCGAACAGGAAAATTCTCTCCCCTATAAAGCAGATCTTCCTCAAGTTTGGGCACAATAATCTCAACTTCTTTTGGCACAACCGCGATCTGCGAATGAGCATGAGTAATACTCTCGCCGGCGTCGCGCCCGCTATTGCAAAAAATACAGACCACTCCGTTTTTCCTGTTAACATTAAACCTGTTTACATAAGCTTCTATTACAAGACGTATTTCATCAAGGCTAAACTGGCTTAAATGCTTGTGGTGAACCGGCGTGTGAATAACTACTTCATGTACGGGAGCAAAAGGAAATTTGTTTTCAATCACTCGAAGCAACCATTTGCTGTCCGTGTCAAAACCCCCGATTCTGTAAACTTCTTTTTCTTTCTTCTCATTACCGGGACAAAACGGGCAGGTATACTCTTTTGCCTTAAGCAGTTTAAACTTTGGCCTTTTTGCCCGCTTGGGAGCATTTATCACCCATGCCTCAAGATCTGATTGCTTGTAGGCAGGATGAGGAATTTTAACAAACTTAAAATCACCCACACTTAGAGTTTACGAACATTGGTAGTCAAAAATCAAGAAGAAGATCCCATCACTATTGTCACCGGGCCGTCTAATACCACTTCTATCTTCATATATTCCCCAAATTTGCCGGTTTTGGTTTTAATTCCATAAGATTTCAGTTTTTCAACAAAGTGATCATAAACAAGTCTTGCTTTTTCCGGCCGTGCTGCTTTTATGAAGCTGGGCCTGTTGCCGTCTTTGGTATCAGCATATAAAGTAAACTGTGAAACAACAAGCGCTTCCCCATCTGCATCCTTCAAAGTCAAATTCATCTTGCCGGACTCATCTTGCATTATTCTTAGCTTTGTAACTTTTTGCGCCAGGAAATTAGCCTCGTATTCGCTATCCTGCTGGCCCACGCCAACCAATATAAAATAGCCTTTTGAAGCTTCTGAAACTGCCTTGTTTTCCACCGAAACTTTACCTTTTGAGATACGTTGAATTACCAGTCTCATTATATTATTTTGCTTGTTAGCACTTGCGTCATTCTTGTGATTTAACCTCTTCTCTCAATTTTCCTTTTTCTATAAAATAATGAATCAAATAACATCATTGTTTAGTTGTTGCATTGCTCAATTGCTTATCTCCCTATTCTTTATTCATAACAATGTAACAATAGTATTTCCCTATCATTATTCCTGATTCTTTATTCGTAATTCATAAATCAAATTATTATTCAGCCTCTACTGTTAAAGCCAAATATATCTTCTTTCCTGTTGACAATTCCAGTTCTTTTCTTGCCATCATGTTTATCTGTTTTATTCTGTGGGCAGAATGTCCAATAATCATTTTTTTGTAATGAGCGTCTTTCGCAATCATTCTTGCCTTTATATAAATAAAACCATTTTTGCGTTCGCTTATCTGATCAACCATCACTTTCACCTGATAAGGAACTTCATCTCTTAAAACCAAGAATGCCTTTTCTCTTATATTTTCTTCAATATAAGTTTTTGAGTTCAGGTTAAGAACTGGCACAGGAAGGTCTTCTTTTACCACAAGGCGTTTGCCTTCTTTTAAATGACTAAAAATAGCATCAAGCAGCGCTCCAAGATTTTTTGATTTAAGGGCAGAAATTTCTATGGCTTTTCCGAATTCATCCTCAAGAAATTTATACTGCTCAATATAGCTTTTTTCTCCCAGGATATCCGATTTGTTTATAACCAGAATTTTTGGAATATCAATTTTTCTCATAATCCCAAGCACTCTGTTTTCTTCCGGTCCTCTTTCACGTGTAGGATCAATCAAGTAAATAATGACATTTATTTCTTCCTTTAAGATTCTCTGTGCTTCAAGATTAATCTGTTTATTTTTCTTATCCTGCGTTTTGGCAAATATCCCAGGCGTGTCAATAAATATTATCTGCTCGCGTTCGTCTTCATACACCGCGTAAATTGAAAAGCGTGTAGTTTGAGGCTTTGGAGAAGTAATTGAAACTTTATGCCCCACCAAATTGTTTACGAGCGTGGATTTCCCCGTATTTGGCCTGCCAATTAAAGCTACTGTACCTACTTTCATAACAGCTCTATTCTACCATATTTTTAATTTCGACCATATTCCGGACTTAATAAATTTGATTGTTTTCGTCTCAGTTCCAATAACCAATGTTTAGTCAGAAAATGAGAAACAAGTTTATTTTGCCGTGAGCGCTATTACCTCGATAGTTATCGGTAAATGTTAAGGAGTCATCAAACAAAGTAAATGAATGAAAACCATAATCATTAGCAAATCTTAAACAGTTACAACTATCGGAGTTGACTTTCTAACTTTGAATTAATATCATAAAGGGATGAATTCATTCAAGCAGTATTTGACCATAATTCTTTCTACCTTTTTGGTTGGAGCAATAATTTATACCCCTCTTTCGTCATATCTTACATACATAGTAGGCTTTTTAATAGTTTTATCTTTAACTTACATCTTCGCGAAAAGGAAACAGAACATAGCGGAAACTTTTTCCAATTCATTTGTTTTTATTTTTGTGGCACTTATAGGTACTCTTCTTATAATTTTTCTGACGGGAGGAATTGCTTCCCCTCTTTTTTTCCTTCTCTATTTTCTGATTTTTGCCACCCCCTTCATGTTCGAGCCTTTTGCGGTTGTTATATTTTTTATAGGTTTGATGGCCTTGTTTATAGTTCCGGCTTTTGAAAACGATGTTTTTTCAAATATGGTGAGAATTGGATCCATTGTTTTTATTACACCTCTTGCTTTTTTCTTTGGCAGGGAATTTAAGAAAAAGGGGAAAGAAAATGAAAAAACAAATAAACCATTACCAAAGTCAGAAAGTCAAAAACAAAGAATAATAAATCCGCCCCAGTAAACGAAATTGAAACTCCCAAGAACTGGATCCTATAATTAGACTTAGCTTCGAAATTCAGTAAAAACATCTATTACTACGGGATCTGATATAAAATACTATGGGGACATTAAAATAACTATGAGATTTATATTTGGGTCTTTAAATCAATCTTTTTTAAAATCGTTTAAAAAAACATTTTTATGTCTGGAAATATTCCCTCACCCTTTTGAAGTAGACAACTTACAAAAATGCCCATATTTTGAGTTTTTATCTCCTTCTCTATATTTGGGAGGGCCCTATTTGGTAAAATAATGAATGAGGCTCCATGTATTTACCCGCTTCGCAAAGCAAGCCCTATGACATCTTTTCCTCCCTGGAAATTGCCCACGATAACTGACGGACTTCAAATCCGCAGACAGGATAAGAAGTATAATTCTTGTTCGCCTAATTTAATCAAGACGAAAGTCAAATGAAATCAGTATGAAAGAAGTTTGAAATGACTCCACTGGTTCAAGCAGCAAGAGCAACCTTTACCATAAACTTTTATCTTTTAAGCTAAGACTTTCTATCTTTTTACTACTTTTAAAATTTAGTTTTTGTAGCAGTAAGTTAAACATTGATTTTGTTTAATCTTCAATCTAGTTCTTATTATTACGGGGATTATTATTCGTGTTATTTTTACTCACCTTAGCATGCGGAATAAGTATTTGCTAAGACGTTCGCTTTATTTTTGTATTCGGTAAAAAAACAATTTATTTAAATATTTATGTTTTCAAAAATGGTTGAAACCTATAATAATTATAATATTATTTTTAGGTGAAAATTATGTCATTTCTCTTTTTTATACATAGAAGTGTTTAAAGCTGATTCTTTTTTCTAAAATAAAAAGGGTTAATGTTATCATTTTTTGTTTCCGACTGACAATCAGCTCACCAGAACGAAATCATAACCTCCTATAATAATAGTCATAACAGTGAAGATTTTTGTATTTAAGGCCAATTTTATATTTTCGAGTAATTTTTAAATAACCTGAAGTAAGATAACAACTATGCCCTTTTCTTGCTCAATTCCAATTAAATCGGGCTAGGACAAGATCTAGCTATACCAGTTATAGTTGTGCCTGGTTATTCCCGCAGCTCCGATTCAATCAAAGCAAAGAGTATGCTATTTATTTTTAATTCGCAACCTTTTTTATATAAGACACGACTTTCGCAATTGTCATTCTGAGCGTAGCGAAGAATCTCTTGATCGCCTCGCTGAAGCGAGAGCGAAGCGGGCGAATGCAAGACTGAAATAAGTTCAGAGATCCTTCGTCGTTTCACTCCTCAGGATGACAGGATGTGCGAAACTCGTATAAGACTGGACAATTGGAACAAACATATTCTTAATATATCTTAGAATAATTAAATATATAATCATAAATCATATAATACCAATTTCGTTTTCAACCATATCGCCAAGCAATTTAATAAAAAATTATTTTTTTTCACTCACACCACTAACAATGTTTTAAAAGAATATTTATTTAACGAAGAAAAGTTATCTTTAGGAAAACAAATTTATCTTAGAGTAGACAGTATACACAAGAAAATCATGTAGAAAAAATTCCCGCAAAGATATTTTACAGAATTTTTATCTGCGGACGAGATTTTTTTAATTAAAAGGCTTTTTTCGATTTTTGTTAGTTTAACAATACAAATCAAACATTAGTGCTTGCTGTCACCTTTCAAAAAAGAGTGACAGAAACCATGAAGATTAAGTAAATTCCCAAATAAGAATAAATCGTTAAAGAAATGTTTATAGTATTAGAAAAACTATTATTAAAAACTGACTGCATCAAAATATATCGTTACCTTAGCAATAAAAAATGCGATATATTGATATATTGTTATATAAACAAAATCTGGGAACATCTTTTAAGCCCTTCGTGAAACATTAATGTGTATAAATTCAGACTCGATTTTCACAAGCGTTTTGATTTCCTATTATTTAAATTTTGTATATCAATAGATATATTAGTATAACAACAGCTTGCATTTAATATAACTTTATTAAATAATTAGAGAATGGAGAATCAAAGTTTACAAAGCGGAAAATTGCACGTTGTAGTAAAAAGTCCGGAAAATACTTTATTTGATGGACAGGCAAAATCAGTTTCATCTACAAATGAAAAGGGGAAATTTGATATACTTTTTAACCACGCAAACTTTATTTCCATAGTAAAAAAAAATATAATAATCCATATAGATAATGATCAAAAAAAGGAGTTTGATATTGATCGCGGAATAGTAAGATTCTACAAGAATCATGTATCTATATTCTTAGGTATTGAGGCCATTCCTCAAATAGAAATTCAAGCACCAATTACCAAACCAGTTTTTAAAGATTAGAATCTTTTATGCCGCCTGTAAACAGCAATTTTTCAGGTTCTAAATCATCATATTTTCCATCTAGCAAATCTCTAACATCTCCGATGGTTTCTTCTCTTTTAACATATTTTCCTTCCCTACCTGTTTGTGCCTCAGTTACAAAAAAACTCTGCGACATATAACTTTTTAACAGCCTTGATCTTTTGTAGATAAGCTGGTCTTCATAGGAAAGTTCCGATTGTCCTATTAACGAGACTATCCTTTCCAAGCTCAATGCCTTTTTAAGAAGAGCCTGCGCCTCAATTAAAGTTTTAACATGTGTTTCCCCTACAGTTCGGGGATTTAAGGCGGACGAGTTTGAAGAAAGAAGATCAATAGCAGGCAGTATCCCCTCCTGATAAACGGAGCGTGACAAAACAACAATTGAATCAAGATATGGAAACACTGACTGTACCGCGTAATCGGTGATATCATCAGATGGCACATAGATTGCTTCCATTGTGGTAATAGCTGCTTTTTTTGTTGAAACAAGCCTTTCATGAAAAGAAGCCATTTCAGATGTTAACGTGGATTGGTAGCCGCCTTCGGAAGGGATACTATTCATAAGTGTTGCAAGTTCATAACCAGCCTGAGCGAATCTAAAAACATTATCTATGAAAAATAAAACGTTTTTGCCGTATTCATCCCTGAAATACTCGGAAAGAGTCACTCCGGCAAGTGCCGTTCTGAAACGCACAGCAGGATTTTCTCCCATATTCCCGAAAATCAAACTTACCTGAGGCAATACATTGCTTTGCTTAAGTGATTCATAAAGTTCCTGTCCTTCCCTAGCCCTTTCTCCCACTCCTGCAAAAACAGAAACGCTGTTGTCTTTATTTAAAATTACTATATTATGAACTATTTCCGTTAGAAGAACTGTTTTTCCCACTCCTGCTCCTCCAAATAAACCTACTTTACCTCCTTTAAGAATAGGTGAGAAAAAGTCAATTGCCTTAATACCGGTTTCCAGAATTTCATCAATAGTCTGGACTTCATCAAAAGGAAGATCGGGTCCAAAAATCTCACGCATCTCTGAGACCTGAATCGATCCCTTGTTGTCCTGAGAATCACCGAATAAATTCATCGCTCTGCCCAAAACACTTGCTCCCACTGGAATAGTAATCGGTTTTTTTGTATTTATAACGCTGGCTCCCCTATAGAGACTTTTATTTTGGGAAAGAGAAAGACAATAAAAAATGGAGGATGATAATGAAGCATATACCTCCATGCGCACATTTTCATCTTCTTTAAGTACTAAAATATCATGCAAAGAAGGAACACCCTCCTCAAATTCAACTTCTATGATTTGTCCTTTTACACTTATTATTTTACCTTTATTTTCCATACTGTTTTTACCCCTGACTCCAAAGCGAAATTCCGGCAATAGTTTCTATCTGTTTTTTATTATCAGATAGTCTCTTAACTCTTCTTGTCTGGCCTTTCAGCTCGTTTATCCTTTTATCAATATTAGAAAGCGCCTCTTCCATCGCCTTAATTCTTGAAGCAAGACGCGCCAGATGAAATTCGTGCACTGTTTGTTTAAAAAATGAAGCAAATATTTGGGTTTCAAAAAAGTTAAGTATTTTTTCAAGAGAAGGCTCAAATATAAATTTTGAATTGGGATTTGGCTTCACTTCCGTATCAAAAGTCTGTTCACCCGAAATATTTGAAAAAGTTGAGACTTGATTTACTATATTTGCAAATCTGCCGTAAAAAACGTCAACTTTCTCATAATTAATAATATAGGAAATTATTTCCTTCAAATCTTCAATTTTTAAGTCCGAATCGGGTATTTCAAAATATTTATAAGGTTTTTTTATATTCCACTGGTTGTAAAGTTCTCTGCCCAGCTTTCCCACAACCACAATATCCGAGTCTGACTTTTTAATATTTTCCATAAACAGATAAAAAACTTTTAATATGATATCTCCATACAGTTTATTGTTGGCAGAAAGAAGAACAGAAACCATTTTTCCATTCTTATTGATAGTTGAAAAGCTGGCAATATTTGTTATTTTCTTAAGTTTCATAAGTTCTTCTATTTGTTGCCTGTAAGACGTTTTAACGTCATAAAAAACATAGGATACACCGGTTAAAAAATCACGGTTCTTTAACACATAATCCCTCACTCTTTGCATTTTTATGACCGAGATCTCCTCATATGCCTGCGCAAGCATTTTAAGACCGCTTACCAGTTCTGTTTCGCTAGTTAAGCTTCTTTTGTTTTGCATACCGATAGTATAGCCTCCCTCTTTTTAGCTACATTTGCCAGAAGACTGTTAAAAGATTCCGCATAAACAATATCATCAAAAGTTTTCTTAATTTTTTCATTTTTATTATACATGTTTATCATTCTTTGTCTGTAAGTGTAAATTACATCATCTGTTTCACCCTCAAGAAAATTCAACCATATAAGAGATGTTAAAATTAACTGTACAGAAGATGGTATTATAAGTCCGGGGTCTTGACCAAAGAATTTATATATTTTATCACCCAGATTCAGTATGTGCTTAACTCCTTCCGTTAGCTCCGCTCCAAAGTGGGAAAGATTCTGCATTTTTTCATACATGGCAAGAAAGGCAGTCAGCTCGCGGTTTATGCTTCTTTTCACCTTGTCCTGAGCCTGACGCCCCACTCTGGTAACAGAAAGAGAGACATTAACGGCAGGCCTTCTGCCCCTGTAATAAATATTACTGTCAAAAAAAATGTGCCCGTCTGTCATACTCATAAGGTTAGTAGCAATATAACCTGTAAAATCTCCTTCTATTGTTTCAACAACAGGAAGACAGGTAATTGAAACTTCGCCTGTTTTTGGATGAATAAAATTACCTGCTCTCTCCAGAAGTCTTGCATGAGTATAGAAGATATCACCAGGATAAGAATCGCGTCCGGGAAAACGGTGAGAAAGAAGAGATATCTCTCTGTAAAACTTTGCGTGTGTAGAAAGATCATCCAAAACCACGAGTACGTCCTGCCCCGCGTCCCTGAAATATTCTGCTATCGTCATAGCCACGTAAGGCGTAAGATAAATAAGGCTTGGCGAATCATGCGAGCCGGAAGCAACAATACAAATCTTACTGAAAATTCCTTCATTTTCAAAAAATTCCTGAAGCTTTTTAATATCGCTTTTTTTCTTGCCGATAGCAGCATATATAGCAACTGCTCCGCTTTGTACCTGATTTTTAATTGTTGTCTGAAGCAGTGAACTCTTACCCGTTTTTCTGTCGCCAATAATCAGTTCTTTTTGACCTTTTCCAAGAGGCACCATAATATCTACTATGCTTATACCTGTAAGAAATGATTTTTTAATTCTTGAGCGGGTTGACATGCCAGGAGGCGGATCATCTATTTCACGATGCAGTGCCGGTTTTTTAAAAGAAGCCAGCTTTAATAAGGGATTGCCCAAAGGATCAATTATAAAACCCAAAAGCTCAGATCCCACAGGGACAGAAAGCTGAAAACCTGTTCTTGCGACACGAAGACCCACTTGAATAGGGTCTCTTGAAAACAGTAAAACTCCAACTTTGGAGCTATCTAATGTAAATGCTTGACCTTGTTGCCCATTCTCAAAAATAACTATTTCGCGCGGTTTAACTCCGGGCAGGCCAGAAACTCCTACAATAGGGTGGTTCACTTCTTGAACAATCCCAAATTCTCCGATTTTATTAAGATAGTATGAATAATCATTCATGATAAAAATTATTGCTTCATTGTTAAATTATTATATTGTTAAACTTTTTAAAGTGTTTTTCAGCAATTTAGCAACTGAACAATTTTTTGCTTTTTTTGAAGAACTTATTCTTTAAAATTGCTTTATTCATTAACCTCACCAGTCTGCAAGTAATTAAAATTTAATTTATTTTCCGAAAGCATTCTATCCAGCTTATTCTTTAAGGAATAATTTTTATAAATTCCCTTATATACAATAACCGCCCCACCAACTATTTTTTTATCCACCTCAATGTTCAGCAAGATTTTCTGTTTGAGATTTAATATAAACCAGTCTGAGATTATGGAAACGCTTTCATCCCTGGGCTCATAGGCAAGGAAAAGTGTAATTTTAGGGAGATTTTTTACCGCAGCATCCAGCTCAGAAATAAACTTCTGGAAAGATATGATATCATCAATGTTTATTCCGTGTTCCTTGCAATAAAGAATTATTTTGTCCTTCTGCTCATTTGAAAGAAATCTTGAAATTTTCTGGTTTATGCTTTCCCTGGTTTCGTATAAAGAAAATGCGAGTTTATTCAGGCTTGATGAGAATTGAACCGCATCAGTATCTGTCTTAATAGAACTTAATATATCTAAGTACCTATCTTTTTTGTTACTATTTATTTGTTCATTATTCATTGTTAGTTGAATAAACCGTCTTTTTTTGCCTGGTCTAAAGCCTGCAAAATAATTTTTTCATGATCTTCCGGCCTAAGCGTTTTGGGCAGTATTTCCGAAGATATTTTCAAAATTATCTTACTTAAGGACTGATCTATTTTTGCCGTCTGTTCTTTCTTGTAAGCTTCTATATCCAAGTGAACTTTTTGCAGTTCTTCACTTATTTTTGCTTCAATGTTTTTCTGTGTATCAACTGTTTTTCTTTCAACAACCTGGGTAAATTCATCAAGCTCTGTTCCTTCCTTTTTAATTATGTTGTCCATGTTTTGTTTTGTCCGGCTTAAGTATTCATCTTTCATTCCCTCAAATAAATTTTCATAGGATTTTTTATACTTACCTGAAATCTGTTCTATTTCTTTAATATTTTTATCAAGAGTTATTTTCAGACTGTCGGCAAGACCTTTTTCTATATCTTCCTTTAATAACTGGCTGCCTGAAAGAGTTTCGCGTGCCTTTTTGGTTGCTTCTTCAATTATGTCCTTAGCCTGAAGATAAGATTGTTCTAAAATCTCCTGCGATTTTTGATAAATCTGCGCTTTCTTATCTTCAAATTCTCTTTCTTTCCGGTAAAGATAATACAGATATACAAGAGTAAAAATAAGCAGAAAAAGACTTCCTAAAAATGTTAAGAATATATATATACTTGACGTAAACATAATAAAAAGTCAAAAGTTAAAACTCAAAGCTCAAAAGCTAAAGTGCAACGACTAATTATAATCTTAGCACAAAATAAGCTATCGCAAGACCGGCTGCAATAATGGAAATAGTTATTAAAACATTTAAGAGTATTCCAAGCTGGATCATACGGCTTGCCATCGGATTTCTTCCCAAAGCCTCTATGCCGGTATTTGCGATTCTGCCAAACGAAAAAAGACCCAAAACAAAAGCGATCAAAATTAAAAGACCTGCTAAAAAGTACCTGAAAACAACGGTGGGTTGTTCGTAGGTTGCTATGGCTGTTAAGTTCAAAATATTCATAAGGCTTGTTGAAACTCTAGACTCAGCACTGAAATAATGGATACTAAGAACAACATCGATTTTACCAATCTCTTTAGTATTTTTAGAAGTGAAATCTTCAAACGCCGAACCAATTACATAGCCTGATCTTGTAGCTTTCATTGCTACTCCCGTAACACTTGAACTAGTAATCAAATCCCCTTTTTTAATAGGGCCATTTACTGTTGAAACCCTAACAAAAGCGTGCCCCTCAGATATAACAGGATATTTATTAATCACGTCAATATTAATAACAACAGCTGGATTCTGCGCTACTACTCCAATCACCATAGTATCGTATTCTGTTTTGCTTACAATATAGGCATTTTTGGATATAGAAACAATCGACCCATCCTTTACATTTTTATCCGCGATGGGAACAAAGTGAGCCACACCAAAAGAAGTCTCACTTGCGCTTTGAGCATGAGAAGTGCTAGGGAAAATCAAAATGAAAGCATAGAATATAAAAAACAGAACTACTGCTTGACATAAAAACCAGTTAATCTTTTTCATAGACTAAATTTAGTATAGAGAGAGGTTTTAAACGTGTCAACATCCTTAAACTTATCATCACGACCTCGTGCTTCCTGCCATCCTGATCCAGGCTTGAATCCAATTGGTTAGATTTAATCGGGATCAGGATGAATTGAAATAACTTATGCAATAATAATTAATAACTAAAAACATACTACTTATCAATACATATAACAATATATCTATATGTAAATTAATTGTTTATGTTCTACAGCATTTAAAATCATACAAAATAACTGGTGAAAATTAATTTTCACGGACTTTTCACTACAAAAAGATATAAATATATTAAATCCTATAATATTTTGCTCAAAATGAATCATTGTTTGCTGAAAATTTAGCTTCAATTTTTTTGTTCAAATGTTTAATTTTGCATATATATATGTTACGAAGACTCTTTTACCTCTTGACATTTTTTTATAAATAATAGTTAAATAGATATATAGAAACATCTATGCATTTATTAATCAATACCTAGTTAGTTTATGCCTGATAGCCTGCCTAACAATAACAACGAATTTATTACAATTAGCGAAGCCTCCCGTGCTTTAGATGTTTCTATAGATACCCTCAGAAGGTGGGATAAATCAGGCATAATCCACCCTATAAGACTTGATGGGAAGAATAGGTACTTCTCCATCAAGGAGATTGAGAGGCTAAAACAGAATAAGCCGCTCAGCATATCCGAGGCTGCTGAGAAATTCGGGATATCAATTTCAACCTTAAGGCGGGTTGAAAAAAAAGGCTTATTTTTGCCGCAAAGAAACGTCAGAGGCGAGAGAATTTATTTCCAAGACGCTTTAGAGAAATTCTTTTATTCCCGCGATTCCCGCAAAAACGGAAAGAAAACCCCTTTAAACCTTGAGACTCTTCAGGAACTATCAAACGAAGAGGCTCCGCAAGCAAATGCATCATCAGAAATACTTAAGGCAAGATTTTCTGATAAAGTTGTTTCTATATTTCTTTCCGTTTTCTCCTTCTCTCTCCCTAAATTTGTAAGAGGAAAACTTTTTAAGGCACAGGCTGAAAAACCGGAAGCTTTTCCTCAAGAAAAAATGGGAATATTTAAAATCCTGTTTCAGCATAAATATTCTCTGGTTTTGCTTGTTTTCACGAGCTTTTCATTGGCAGGTATTCTCTTTTTTGGCATATCAAAGATATCAAAAGATAACAAAAGATATACAACTATTAATAATATCAATCAGAATATACAATCAGTTTTAGCCGAGGGAACAAGAAAACTCAGTGGTAACATCACTTTCAATATTCCGGCAATCTTCAATGAACCGGTTACTTTTAAGAAAAATATTGACGTAGGCGGAACTTCCCTTTTTCATGACAATGTAACAATTGATAATAAAAATTTAGATGCAGGAACAGGATCCGTATTTGCCTCAAATCTCGTTTATTCAGTTACCGGCGGAACCGGTATTTCAGTTACCGGCGGACAAAGACCCGTAGTTACAAATACCGGTGTCCTTTCTTTACAAGATAAAACAGGAGCATTAACGATTTCAGCAGGAAGCGGAATATCAGTAAGCGGCCTGACTATAACAAACAGTGACACAGGGTCCTCCCAAAAAATCTTTAAGACAATAAAAGTAGGCAGTGATAGCTTCTCAGCTGGATCAAATACTGATACTCTTGAGTTTACAGCAGGAACAGGCATTACCATTAGTCCTGATACCTCTAATAAAAAATTGACGATTACCGGTACTGCCGTAAGCGGATGGACAGATGATGGAACAGTTGTAAGACTCAATACTTCCACAGACAGTGTGGGAATAGGCACAACATCTCCATCTGAAAAACTAGATGTTGTAGGTAATGCAACGATCTCCGGCACTCTGGGTATTGGTGAAAATTTAAGCGTGAAAGGCACAACCACTTTTAACGCTCTTACTTATACTTGGCCTGATTCTCAAACAGATACGTATCTTCTTCAAACTAATGGTTCGGGATCTCTTTCCTGGATTGATCCGGGAAGTCTCCCTGCAATCAACTACTGGGATATGATAAACGGAGCTCTTACTCCAAAGATAGCCACTCAGGATCTTTTAATAGGAGGTGTTTC
>MFNJ01000046.1 GCA_001782015.1 Candidatus Levybacteria bacterium RIFCSPHIGHO2_01_FULL_36_15 | reverse complement strand
CACCGAATGAAATGCTTGAGAGAATACTATTGAATCCTCGTACTTAACAAGTGGTGCACTTCCACTGCGAATGCAGCAATTCCCATATATTGAAAATTAAACCCAATAATTATCTTTAGAAATAACTGCTATTCTTGATTCA
The DNA here is from genome assembly GCA_001782015.1 of Candidatus Levybacteria bacterium RIFCSPHIGHO2_01_FULL_36_15. GTDB lineage: Bacteria > Patescibacteriota > Microgenomatia > Levybacterales > GWA1-39-11 > 2-01-FULL-36-15. The sequence goes on along the minus strand of MFNJ01000046.1, from coordinate 21,505 downwards.
GGATAACGGGATATAAATGCCTGATTAATTCGTTGTGATTTACTCTTTACTTCTACCGCAATAGTTTCATAACCTGATTTACTCAAAACAAGATCTACCTCCGAACCGCTCTTAGTTCTCCAATAGTTAAAACTGTATCCAAAGTTTCCGTAATTATTGTATTTTAAAAATTCGCTTATGACAAAGTTTTCGAACAATTGACCAGCGTCTCCTCTATTCTCAATTGACTCAAAGTTGTTTATCAGAGCATTTCTTAAACCTACGTCGTAAAAGTACACTTTAGGCATTTTTGCAATTTCATCTCTTTTTCTCGATGAATAAGGTTTTATAGTGAAGATAATAAAACTTTGTTCAAACAGCTCAATGTATCTTTTTACAGTTTTTGCTCCAATACTCAATTTAGAAGCCAATTCTGCATAATTTACCAAAGAACCAACTTGGTATGCCAACAATTTGAGTAATGAGAGGGCCGCAGACTTGTTTTCCAAAAGTGATAAATCAACCAAATCTTTAAAAACGACACTATCAATCAAGTTGATCAAGTAAACATAATCACTAGGATGAGACTGCATTGCCGGATATAACCCATATATCAAAATATTGTTAAATACCGCTTTATGATCATATGGTCTAAAAATTTCTCCGGTTTTCTCTCCTTTAAATAAGGCTTCTATGGGCCGAAAAGACAAGGAGTTCTCAAGACCATTCTGCACCAAATATTCACTCAGCGATAAAGGATAAAGATGATAATCTATTTTTCTACCTGCTAAACTTTCTGATGCTTTATTCTTAATATTAAATGCCGAAGACCCTGTAACAATAAGTTTGTATTCAGGAAGTTGATCAAAAAATATTTTAGCTGCCCTTCCCGGATCGCTTAACCTATGGATCTCGTCTAATACTACTATGCCGCTACCGGTATTCAAAAGTTGTTTATAAGCTATCGGATCGTAACGCTCGAGGGCATTTTTTATCGGCTCATTGTCAACAACTAAATAATGAGCATCGGGAAAAATCCTTTTAAGAATGGTTGTCTTACCTACTTGCCTTGCTCCCAATAAGACTAAAACTTCACTATATTTAGCAAAATGACTGGTTAAAGCCTGATCTAGATGTCTAATTATCATAACTAAGATATAGTAGTATAAACTTTTATGTATGTCAAGTACCTTTTAGTCTAGTCTTTTAAACTAGTCACTATAAAACAATGTCCTGATACATCCGGAAATGGGAACGAATGAACTATTCTCCCACTATTGATCTCTTTCTAGAATTTCCCGTGCTAAACGAGGCGGGAGAAGTTTTATTGTGAAACTAAAAGGTATGGTTCGGCAATACTCACCACAAGCGAAATGTCCTGTTGTATTATGATTATTATCCTGAGTTTATCGAAAAACTATCCCCACAAAAAGACTCATTTTGTTTTAAATTTTCCTTTCTTAACTTCATTCTTTGTTATATTACTACCAGTTTGCTTTCCAAAAATTTCTTTTAGAATCATATTATCTGTGATTTTTACTCCATGGTTTTTGGCAATAGTTTTTAAGGCACGAATGTAATCATCCCCTAAAACCGTAGTAAATCCCCACTCATCATTTTTATCTTCAAAGTAATAACTTATGTTACGCGTTTTTGTCATTCCGAACTTGTTTCGGAATCTATATCCAGGAAGATCCTGAAATAAATTCAGGATGACATGCGTAAGGTGAGGTAATAATAGTCTGACATGAGAAGATTATATCAAACCGAAATGTGAATGTCAGGTAACCACCTTTCCACCGTTTCGGATTGATTTATCAAGTCAATCACCGTTATTCACCATTAACCGTTATCAAACGGTGGTTTCCAAAAAGACCTTATCTTGGCCTCTTCTGGCGGATTTTAAACCGTTAAATCAACGGTCATATCGTAGAAGCCATATTCTATACAATCTCGAGGGACCATCGTTTTATTTCGAATCCTAGCCGTTCAAAATTGATCCTGGAAGGCTTGTTTTAAACGTCACCGTTACTTTACCGTTAATCTTTAAAGCCGTAAATTTGCCCTTGCAATTACAGCATATTCCGTGTCAAAATAAAATTATGCAAGAGCCTGACCTGTCAGCGCATGAGCAAACTGCACGTTCTGAGGCACGGGATTCCCACGGTCACTTTGCCGCAAGTCCTGCGAATCCAACCAATACCCAACCTTCTCCTCCAACCGCCCCAACATCCCCAAATCCCCTGTCTGAGTTTGTCCGAAACAATACCTCACTGGAAAAAACAAAAGATGATAACACGTTAATAGACGTCCATGTAGGCAACCCGCTTCACAAAATTATCGAGCTTTTAAAAGATATCAAAAAGCAAAAAGCTTTTTCCTTCAGCATTAAAGGAACATTGGGAATTGCAGGAATTGCAGTAGTTATTGCAGGACTTGGAATTTTCGGAGGAGTGAAATCCCTTTGTAATAAAGGTGTCCAATCGGAAATAGGCTCTGTTAGAGTGCTTTCAGTTACATCTGATGTTCCGCCTGACAAACCGCTTGCTAATAAAATCAGGGAAATTTTCAACCGTCCGCAACTTACTACAAACCTGGCAAAAAGAACCATCCTTATCAAATCAGATTATTCTACAATAAGTCTGGCAGTACCCGGAAGCATATCGCTTATGGAGTTTACAAATATTCCGGTTATCGTAACAGGAAATTATGACAGTTGTTCGCAAACATTAACCATTAAGGACAAATCATCAATAGAGGCATTAAGGTAAATTCTTTGTTATAGTGTTAAAGTGTTCCATATTCCACCTTCTTCCATATTCCACCTTCCATTTGGATTACATTGGTACCTCTCCTTTTTATTTTTGGAAGTCTCGAACCGCACTCTTGTTGTTCAGGAGAATTGATTTCAAGTTTATCTTTGGCGGCAAATCCCTTCATCAAGGATTTTATAAAACATCCGCTACTCATTTATTACCGAGTTGTTCTGCCAGCCCGATGAGAAGTCCTTCGGGGCCACGGATGTAGCAGAGCCGATATGAGTCCTTGTACTGAACCACTTCACCGACGAGCTGCGCGCCGCGCTTGCGGAGCCTGATGAGCGTCTCGTCGATGTCGCTTACGGTGAACATAGCGCGTAGGTAGCCGAGAGCGTTCACCGGGGCGTTCCGGTGGTCGGCGACTACAGGCGGAGTGAGAAATCGCGAGATCTCGAGTCGGCTGTGGCCATCGGGGATAACCATCATGGCGATCTCAACGCGCTGGGAGCCCAGCCCGGTGACGCGCCCGGCCCATTCTCCTTCGACCATGGCTCGCCCCTCGAGCTTCAAGCCAAGCTCGGTGAAAAAAGAGATGACCTCATCGAGGGATTCTACCACGATGCCAACGTTATCCATTCGTAGCAATTTACTTTTTGTGGTCATATATTTCCCGTTAGTATTATTTTACTAAATCTTCCATTGGAACACCTAACGCTTTGGCGGCAAACAAACTATTTGGATTTAGATCGTTTATTGAGCACATGCTGTACCGAAGGACTTATTGGCTTATCTGTGCGATGAATACACCCAATCCAACAACAAGGACGTCGCATTCCCTCTTTAAGTTCCTTAACCGTTCTCTGAACATGCTCCCTTCTTGTTTCCGGTTTCTTGACAAAAGTAACCCAGCATATCCACTCATTGCGTGCAAGTGGTGTAAGATCCTCCCACGCTACGAGTGCTTTCTGATCAGAAGTTAAAGCTCCTCGTAAGTCCGCCGGAGCTTTGTGTACTACACCGCCTGAAATATCTTTTTTAGTCATAGGTTCATTTCTTATTAAACCCTCCTTGTGATTCCCAATCTTGAATTACTTTTAATGATTCTTGTTCAAATTCAGAGGCGAAAACTAACTCTATCTGTCTATTGTTTTCATTATTAAGAGTTAGATTATTAGTTGTTCCTTCGTAGTAGTGTTTTGCAACCATTTCAGGGGTTTTCTTACAAGCATAAACGATTTTCGATACTCCAGCCCAATACGCAACGGAGAAACACATTACACAACATTCAATTGACTCGTACATAACTGCGTCTTCAAGATTGACGGTTTTGAGACTCTTGCAAGCCTCTCTAATAGCTGCGGTTTCTGCATGTCCTGAAGGGTCATTATGAATGAATCCGATACTTACAGCCTTTGAAACTATTTTCCCATCTTTAACAATAACTGCTCCTGCTGGAAATCCTCCTTGTTCAACAGATTTTTTAGCTTGTTCAATTGCTAATTTAAGAAATTGTTTACCTTGATCGTTCATGTTTTTATACCTCTCTTCTTGATCTCCTCAAAGATCTTCCCATTCAGAGGACGACATTGACAATTTCTGGCATGTTCAATATGCCACTCAACTCTCTGATCGAGTGTTGGGTCTTTGGGCATTTTGTTGGCTAAGTGCCATTCTCTATTGATTTTTCCCATAATTAATTTTGAAATAACGATACAGTATTCCAATAACTGATTGTCCTGTCTCCATTAATAGAAATACGAATAATCGGATATAAATAATCTACTTTCTAAACCTTCTGGTAATTTGTAATTCTTATCCTCCCAAAGCCATTTATGCGATTCATCATTAGATTGTAATGAGTATATGACTGGACTAGCCTAAGGTTTCGACCGACTGGCAATGCCAGTCTTTTTTTTGCTAATTCTCATATTTTTTCTTACAGAATTTCTAATTGACATTCCTTTCTAGATATGTTAATATTTTAATTAATCATCAGGGAGAACACGAACAATAGACTATGTGTCTATTTGCGACGCCTCCCATTTTTATTGCCTATATTCAAGCTTTTTTCTTTCAAAAATAATAAAAGTTTTATATTTCTGAAAAGGTTTTAAAAGTGAAGATTCTGTTTTTTCATTAGGAATAATAATACTTAATAGTTTATTATTTTTACTTAAAAAATCATGTAAGCATTGGAAATCTCCATCCCCGGAAACAATCACTGCTTTATTGTAATGTTTATATTCAATTGCAGCCGAATGAAGTACTAACTCTGCATCAACATTTCCTTTCGGATTTCCTTTATTATCATAAACAGTAGGTTTAAAAACGATTTCGTATCCAAAGCTTTTAAGATGCCAATAAAGTCCTTCATTTTTTTTAATATATCCAATAAAAAGTATAGCTTTATTTACACGGAATTTATCCAACAAGTATCTTCTGAATTTTTTAAAATCTAACTTCCAACCTTTATAAATCAGTTTTCTCCCATGAAAAATGTCTTTGCTTGTCCCCAGATTTAAATTTTGACTATCAATAAAAGCATAAGTTTTTAATTGTCCTCTTTTTCTACTTTCTTTCTTTTCCGTTTTAACCCCTAAAGCCATAACTGAATTTTATCACGAATAAAAAACAAACTCTATAAAATAATAAAAAAGAGGTGACTGAGGTGAAAATTACGAATTATGTGCCTATTTGAGAACCGTCCCCTATTAATTATTTTTTTTCATTGCGTTAGCAATTATAGAAGTTCCTTCCGCTACAGCTTGTACAACTTTTGCTATATCACGTGGGTTATTGTAAGTTGTACTATGCCTTAACATTGTTCCTTGTAGATAGGTGAAAGTATCGGCAACTCCTCTAATAAAAGGTGGAAATAGTTGTGGATAACGCAGCATATCCATTGATTCTAATGGTTTTACAGCACAAACAGCATAATAGTCGTTGCCATAATCTCTTTGAGTAAAAAAGATATCATCTTGCTGCGACGGTTCTCCGTTTTGTTCTGTATATGGTACCAGGTCTACTCTTAGCTGGTTTTTAAGGAGCCGCTGAGTACTTTCTAATGGCCCAGAATAACTTGCAATTAAAGCAACGCAGGGTTCTCCAGGAGACCGGTAAAGTACACCCAAATTAGTTTCCGGCATGTAAGGATCATCAGGTGTAGAATAAGCTTCACCCCGAATATGAGCTAAGAACAGAACATCGTCTGGTTTATATTTACCCAGTGCGCCTAGTATTATCTTATTTGTTAAAGCATCAAAACAATATCTGGAAAGCTCTAATTTTTTAGAAGGCCATTCTTGAGACATCGCTTCCACATCAGGATCAGGAACAAGAGGAAGCCCTTCTTTGCCTTGTGTGTATTTCCTAACTGCAGAAACAACTCGACCAGCTCGTACTGCATACTCTTTACTAGAAACACCCTGATTGCCCTGGTCATAGTGTTCGTATACTTGTGGATTAACTCTTTCAGTAAAGCTCATAATATTTAAAGTTTACCAGATTATATCAAATTAATTCTTTATTACAATGCAATAAATGATAAAAGTAAAAGATAAATCGCTTTTAAGCATTTTTTCAGGTAAATTCAGTAATATGCTTGTTGCAACAACATGAAAGGAGGTGATTTATTTGCTTAGTAAAAAAATAATTCTTCCTGTATTAGCAGTTGCTGTACTTGGTACGGTTGTTACATTTACATCCTCACAAGTACAAGCACAAACAAATACTAATTCGTTTTCTGGATTAGTACAAGCAATTGCTCAGAAGTTTGGTCTTGAGCAGTCTCAAGTGCAATCTGTTTTTGATGACTATAAGAACCAGCGGAAACAAAATATGCAACAGATTATGCAACAAAGGGAACAAGATAGACTTAATAACCTTGTTCAACAGGGTAAAATTACTGATGCTCAAGAACAAGCAATTCTTGATGAACAATCGAAATTCAGGAATGAATATTCACCTGATTCATTCAAGAGTCTTACTTCCGACCAAAGAAAACAGCTGCTCCAGAAAAAACAGGATGAAATAAAGGCATGGGCGCAATCTCAAGGTATTGATCCAGCGTATGTCATGCCAAGTTTTGGTATTGATGGATTCAGAAGAAACACGCACAAAGGAGGTTGGTTTAATCAAAAATCAACAACACCAAGCCCAACTCCTACATCATAACAGGTATCTACTATAGCAGAAAATACTCTCAACAAAACAGTTGGGAGTATTTTTTCATACGAAATAGTATCCTACATAATACCAAAAAACTATTTAACCAACCTTCTGTTTTTCATCTCTTCTAAAAGCTTTGATGGAATTGGCCAACACTGACAGTTCTTTTGGTGTTGGGTATGCCACTTTATCCTTTGCTCAAGGGTTGGATTTTTCGGCATTTTATTTGCCTCATGCCACTGTTTATTTATTTTTCCCATAAATGTTAGCCTGACCCACTTGTGATAATAAGAATCACAAGGTATGTTATTCAATTATGATTCATGGGTTTTTAACTATAAGAACTTTCCTGTTAATAACCCCAATCTTTGTACCACCATATCTTTACAAAGATAAGGATGGTTCTCTTCTACACACTGTTCTGGTAATTTTTATTTATACTACATTTTCAGTTAATTGCAATCTTTTTGGTCATGGAATTGAAATACATTGCGATTTATTGAAAACATAATGTTTAATTCTACGCCTATTTGACAACCGTCCCCTTTTCCCTATTTAGTACCTGACGTACGTGAACTTTGAGTTTCATTTTGAACCGGCGGATCAATTCTCCCATAAATAAAACGATGATCAAGAATCCGTATATTTCGTCCTGCTTTCAGATACCAAGGTGCTGATTGATCAGAAAGACTCGATTTAGAAGGAACAGTTCCCCATCCTTCTTGACATTCATCTTCCCAATCTTTGTATGCTTTAGCTATATCTTCACGAGAAGTCAATTTGGGTCCTTTCATAACAATAGCCCCTAACAATATTACACCTGGTTTTCTACTGAAATCTGGACCGGTCACTAATTGCATATCGCTAATTCTAAAACCACCATATTTTTTATAAGTTTCATGCATTATATCGATTGGATTATTCAATATAGACGAATTGGGTAATGGTGTACGTGGATCAAATGTTTTAGATATTTGATCTTGTTCTGAATACCCTGTGTAACCTGCATCATGAATATGACGATACAACTCAACAAAACATCTAGCTGCTGATTCTGCATTTTCAGGTGCGGTATCATGTAATAAAACTTTTTCAATTAGCGCACGAGATCCTTCGTAAGGATAAAGTTGATCTATTTGCGCTAAATATGGTGCCATTGCTTTTCTTCGTTTTTCAAGCTCTATCAATTCTTGCTTCCTTCTTAGCTCAGCTTCTTTCTTTTGCTGTCTTACAGCTTGAAACCCTTTTATTTTATCAGCAACTGATTTTCCTAATTGACCTGCGTATTGCTCTATTCTTCTCATATTTCAATTCGGATTATACTCTCTTTTTCTCAAAATTCAATTATTGCTTGCAGAATTTTTAATTTAAATTCTTATGGCTTCCTATATATACCAATGAATGCCTTTCTGTCTGGAATTTCCCAACCCGGAGTTATATTTGGATGGGAATAGCTATGCTCAAATACTTGTTCACCATTAATCATGAAAGGTGCCCTTGCTAAGCCTGCGTCCTGTGCTTCTTCAGAAAATACCTGAAATGTGGTTTCAGATGGATATACTTTGTCTGGTAGCAAGGCTATAAGAATAGCTCCCTGTTTCATTTTTTTTCCAAGCGTATTTAATGTTGTTTCTATTACTTCAGGAGGTGCAGAATGAACCATAGAAAATTGTGCGATATCAATTTGACCAGCAAATTCTTCAGCAGCATTATCCATTCCGTTTGACCGAGAAACTACATCATATCTATCTATTCCAGGCCCTATTGATTTACCGTTATATGTTGACAGAGAACTGATTATGCTAGCAATAAATCTGCTTTTATCTGCGTAAACACTTTTTGGGAATTTTAAAAAATCGGATAAACTCCCTGCAGTAGAAGTACCTGGACCGGCTACAAAAAGTGTCTTAGGTGATTCTACTGGAACTGTAATTGTTTTCAAAGGTTTTGTTAATGCGGTACGAACATTATAGAGCACACTATCTGTCTTTACTTCTTGAGGGGTTAAATCGGGAGTTGAAAGAAAAGGTATACCTTTCTTGGCTGCTTCAAGGTAACACATTGCAATAAGCTGTCCTGAATTTTCTTCAACTTTCTGCGCAGCATCTTGAGGTAAACGTGAAAGCATTTGCACCAATAAACTTTCTCTGGGATTTGGTCGTTGTAAAATAGCTTCGTGCACCTGTCCAAGTCTTGTAAGAATCATCGTCTGAACTTGTTGAATATTTCCTCTACGTGCTTGTGTATCAAGCATTCTTGCTTCTTCCTGAGAAAGAACTCCACTGGAAATCATAGATGCTCTTAATTCATCTCTATTTCTTCCAAAGTATGCTATGGTTTCATCTGCAACGTACATTTCAAAACTGCGTCTTCCAAATGGCATTTCATAATACTCCTGAGTTCCTGTTGGACCAACATAATATCCAAGAACCCCAGTTGCTATTCCAATGGGCGCAATAACATTAATTCTTGTATCACCACCATTTCTTACTAGCTCTTGTTTTATCGTATTTGTTACGCGCCGAAGATTCATATCAGAAGGAATTAACTGATCCCTTCGCGGAAAGTCTGGACTAGGGAATTTACTTCCGTTATGTCGATTATGAAATTGTTGTTTCTCTTTTTTTCTTGACATATTTCAAACGTACTGAATTATAGCACAAGAGAAGGATAGCTTATATACTTTGATACGTTTTATAGCACTTAACAAGTAGTCTATGATTTAATGTCTTACTAAATTTATCTATTTTTGCAACTTCGCTACGGGTATAACTCCTTCTAGACTGATTTAGCAACATTTTTCTTTCCAAAAAGTTGCAAAATCGAGTAAGAAGAGTATATCCCTGATTGACAAAGCGATAAAGATATGATTACTTAAAATAGGTTAATATTTTTTATGATTGAAGAAGCATCAGCATCGCCTATTGTTCCTGAAGAAAGGGCCGCAAAAGAAACACTGCCTGACCGAAAGACTGTTATTGACACAGTTAATAATATAAGTGAGCGTTTTGCAAGACATGTTTCTCCATTTGCAGAAAGACAGAACAAAGGAGAAAAACTATCTTATTTTGAGGCAAAACAGCTAGCAGATTTTAATATTTTTAAAGCTGGTAGAGCAAGATTAATGGGCGGAGACAAGCCTTTAGATGATTCAATAGAAAAAGACACTTTTGCGACAGATTTTGCTGCTTACCCAGAACTTGCTTGGGCTGGAGATAAGTTTAAAATGGAAGAAGGAATTCCTGTAGAAGGATTCATTGATTTTGTAAGAGGAGAAATTTTTAAATTAGAGACTGACGAAAAGGCAATTGGCGAGCAAAGTCCGGCCACGAGAAAATCTATAAGAGATCAAATCACACAGCGGAACAAAGAACTTGACTTACTAATGGAATCAAGTAAGCGTTATCCAGAAATTCATGATGTCAGGGGTCAAAAGTTTGAAACAAGGAAACAATTAGAGGCTTATTGGACGCACATAGATCCGCTGAGGGAGCGTTTTAGTCCATATTATAAAGGTGCTGGAGAAACTGATCAGCAAGGTGATTGGCGTCAAGCAGAAGTAGCTTTATGGAATCGTCGGGAACTGAAAATTCCAAAAAAAGCAGAGACAATAGTACCGCCAATAACACCAGAACCAGGAGTTACAGCTACACCTGAACCTGAAATGACAAGAATAGATACAACCAGACCAGAGAGTGGAAGAATATGGAAAGTAATAAGAAGAATTGCGCCCATATTGCCAATTCCCTGGTTAGTGGCAAATTGCATTCACTCTTCACCACAATATCCGCCTTCCGATGCTCCTTTTGTTCCTATGCCGGAAAATTACATTGGTGGAGCTCCTGCTGCTTCTGCTACACCTCCAGTGAATCTTGATTATTTACCTCCACTTATGGGTGGAGGTTCAGGTTCAAGCTCTGAATGGGATGGATCTGGCCAGCAACCTTCTGTTTTGGTTCCTGGTGCTACACAAGATTCAGTTTCTTTACCACCGGATCGCCCACCAGCGCAACCTGTTGTTACTCCTGGTAAAGATGCAGGAGATATAACTGGAGGATATAAGCCGCCGCCTTTAGATAATAATAATGGTCAGGGGGGATTTGATGGTGGAAGAAATGCGCCAGGGGTAATATAAAATATGGATCAAAGACAAAATCAAACAGACAAAGCAAATTTAAGTCTATTTTCAGAGGAGGAAAAACAAGCGATCGCAAAAACCTTAGCAAGTTTTAATCTTCCAAGCGGAGTTGAGGAAGAAATTGGTGAAAGGATATTGACGCGGATTGGCAATGCTTTGGTTGAGCAGGATTTAAAAGATCTTGAAAGCTTAAAAAAAGAAAACGCTGACCCAAAAACAATTAAATTTTTTCTCTTAACAAAAATTCCAAATTTAGATCTAATTATCAGAGAAGAAATTGAATTTTACGAAACAAAACAGCCTGCTTTAACTTCATGAATTTTTGGAAATTTTAAACCTTAATTTTTCCCACAAAAAATAAATCCCTAAAAAAATAATTTTTTAAGGTGCAATTACACCATTGAGGATGGTTGGTGGGACTTCTTCCTGAGGAAGTGGTTCGCTAACCGGTGGAGTTTGTACTGGTTCTTGAACCGGAGGTGTTGGAGAATAGGGTACGGTTCTCAGATAGGCATAGAATTGGTAATTTTATTTTTCTGTAAATATTTCTCTACTCTTTTACCGCTGAGAACGCGTCTTTCATGAGTTTTCCCTGCCAGTCAAAAGCAATTTCAAGATTTTTGGGCTGGGCAAGTTTTACAATTTCTTGGGTGATAAGTCTTATCAGATGATACAACGTAAGCTCTGATTTTCCCTCTGTCTTTTTAAATAATGTATGATCACGGTTAATAAAAATTATGCCCCCTTCCGTAAAGCTTTCTTTTTCCTCCTCACCAAGATGCGCAAAGCTTACCAGGAATTCGCTTCCGCCGATTTTTACTTTTTTGACAACTCTATGGTCGTCTCTTAACAGTGTTTTTATTCTGGAACGAACTTTTGGCTTGATCTTTTTAAGCGCATCTTTAAGTGTCTGCTTATTTTCTTTTTGAGAAGTAGATGTAAGAGCCGTTGAAACAACGCCGGATTTGACTATATCATTTTCGCCAAACTTTACTTTTTGTCTTGAAAATAAAGGCATGGTATCAAGAAGCAGTATGCTCATGTTTTTCTTTAATGCCTCACGCACAGTTATTAGCGCCTCAGAAAGAACCTGCTCAGCTTTTTTATCCTGGTAAGACGCAGCGGATTGCTTGATTGAATTAACAACTCTTCGCAACTTCTTTGCCATAATTTTTTCAAATTCCTGGTATTCAGTGCTGTCTTTTATGAATTCCTCCCTTGATGCTGTAATAGGTAAAAAATCAGCGCCTACCTCACCTGTCAATCTTTTTACGGAAAGGCTGTGATTTGCTTCAATATTAAATGTTTCTCTTTTTATAAGGATTCCCTTGACGCGAATACCAATGCCGATTTGTTCTTTTAAAAGCATGAGGCTTGAAAGGATAACTTCCCCACGGATCTCTCCAAAATGCGTATTTTCTTTAATTTTAAAGCGTTCTCCCGGTATAAATTTAGAGCTTAATTTGCTATCGTTTAAATAAATTGAAAAATTGGAATCATTAAGGGGAAAAACATGAATCAGGTGTCTTTCAATATCGAGCATCGAGATTGGTTTTTTGATATTAAGAAGACTTATTCTTGTTCCGTTTTCTTTTCCGTTTACCTCATGCTCAATAAGTGGAATATTCCAATCATTTCTTGCTTCAAAATCCTGGCGGTCAAAAATAAGAGTCGCGCTGTAATTAGAAGAAGAAGTATAAATTTCAAAACGGTCGCAAACAGAAAGAACCGCAAATTTACCAATACCAAATTCGCCTATGCGTATCCTCTTGAATCTTGGGCTAATTGGGTTTTGTCGCTTAAAACTTGAACCTATGGTCAAATACTGCTTTAAACCTTCTTTATCCATTCCCAAACCGTTATCTTCTACAGTAATTGAAGAATCATTGACTCTGATCTTGACAACTTTGCTATCTGCATCATACGCATTTGCCACAAGCTCCCGAATAAGATCCAGACTTTGTGTATACAGCCGTTCTCCAATGGTTGAAAGATGCGATTTGTCAATTTGAATAGGAATAAACTCACTCATGTGCTGATTTTACCAATTTTACCCAGATTTTTCCAATGGAAAAGCTTTTTATCAAGATAAATTTATACCGATGTGACATAGCTATTCCACATCCGATGTGGAAATATTGATGGAAATAGTTTATCCGACCAGAGGAATTTTATTCCTTTTAAAGTCCGTATCAAATGCAAATACTTTTTCAAACACTGCTTTTTGATATAGTGCAAACGTAGTACAGTCAATATAACTTACATTTTTAGATTTTTGATTTTTGAAAATATCCCATGCCAATTCTTCAAATGCTTCACTCACTCTTAAAATATAATAGTTTTTTTTCAGATATTCTCCTGCCAAGTTACCTTGTACTTTCCCTTCTTCCTGGCTTAAAACGGTTACTGTTTCAGCAAAAATATAGTTTGTAATAAGTATTTTATGCCCAGTAAGTCTTTTTGATAAACGTAAAGCTTTCTTATGAAGCGAGTCTTTAGAGCGAAAAACAGAAACTAAAGCTGAAGTATCTGCTAAAATATTCATCTTTTTAAAAGTTTCTTTTTAGCAGAGCTAGAACTTCTTCTTCCATACAAATAATAATCGTGATTGACAGCAAGATCAGGAGGACCTTTCATTTTAAACTTTTTCCCAAGTTTAGCAAGACCGAGCAATGGATTCTCAACATGTTTTTCCTGCAGCAATTGTCTTGCCGCTAACTCTCTTATGGCAGCGGAAAGGGACATCTTTTTACCCAAAGCCCACTGTTTTAACTGCAGATATAAATATTCATCCAAATTGATTTGTGTCCTTCTCATACATCATACATCTTACATCTTAATAAGGACTCTGTCAACTAGGGAACGTTTCAAACCTAATATATTATTAAGTCACCTTACGCATTTCTTGTCATCCTGAACTCGTTTCAGGATCTAGACAAGATGCTGAAATAAATTCAGCATGACAGATGTTGCGTAACATGAGTTAATAATACTATTATTTAACAAATTAGACGAGAGGAAATTCTGTATTATAGAGGAAGAAGAAGTCTGAAAAAAGAAACTCCAAAACTATTCATCAAAATTAAAACAGATAATAGTCCAAAATAAATTACTAGATACCAGTAATCTGAATTCTTGTATAAAAGGATACTCTTTACATTAGAAAATGATTTTCTAATAATTAGCTGATAAACAAGAAAAATCAACAACATAAGAAGAACAATAATAGATAGCATGTATTGTCTATTAAAGAACCTGTAATCAATCAGATATCCGTAATCATGTGTATAATCAGCAATGAACCATGAAAGTATATTAAAGAATAGGTGAATTGTAAGCATTAATAAGAATTTGCTTAAAATGCTTTTTAACTGAATTAAAGCTTGTAATCTCCTAATACTATCAAATCTTACAAATATAGTAGATATGATAAAGGATACAATCGTGAGAAAAGGATATAGAACAAGAGGAAAAAATATAAAAAGATAAACTAAATACAAATTTGGATAATGCAATAAAAGATAATCTGGAACTCCGTATCGCAATATTAGTATAATAGGAATAGTTACAATAAAGAAGAAATATATTCTTGTAGCAATAAATTTCCTTGAGAATAAAATACCTATGACAACTGAAGATAAATAACAGCCATATAAAAAACGTGCGTAGTCATAATTATTTATAAATTCAGGCATTGTATTTTCCGCATTGGATTTATTCGATCCGGAATCGAATTTAAACAATTTTCTCTATTTTCCTCTTTATCAAACTGCTCTTATCTTCTTTTTATAAACAAGGTCAGGATAAATATTCCCAAAGCAACAAGAACAATGGTTCCTCCGGGAGAAAGATTCAGATAAAAAGAAAGGATTATACCTGTTATTACGGAAAAAACAGAAATAAGATCAGCAAAAAAAATGGTTTTTTTAAAACTCATTTTTAATTGCAAGGCAGTAACAACAGGTATCACCATAAGCGCAGAAATAAGCAGCACTCCCACAATGGGAATAGCAAGCGAAACTGTGAAAGCAGCTAAGACGATGAGTAAAATATTAATAAACTTTGTGGGAATTCCGCTTACATACGCTGCCTCCTCATCAACAGTTACGAAGACAAGCTCTTTATAGAAAGCAATAACAGCAGCAACAACCAATATTCCTAAAGCGCCTATAATATATACATCGCTCTGTTTGACGGTATTTATACTTCCAAAAAGATAGCTAAACAAATCAGCACCAAAACCATGAGCAAAACTAATGAGGACAATTGCCAACGCAAGACTTCCGGAAAGAAAAATAGAAAGTGCTGATTCACCAAATATTCTCTTACTGATCCGTAATTTTTCAATAGCCACAGATGAAACAACAGCCGCAATAATAGCGGCAATTAAAGGGTTAATTTTGAGAAGAAGCCCAATTGCCACTCCCGCAAGAGAAACATGGGATAAAGTATCTGCAATTAAAGAATATCGTCTCAAAACAAGAAAAATACCAATAAGAGGCGCAATAACAGCAATGATGATTCCAGCTTCAAATCCTCTTATCATGAAACTATAACTAAAAAGATCTAACATTATTCGATTTTCTCATCACAAGTTAGTGATGTAATCCTCCTCTGCCAATAAGTTCATGAAAGTAAGCACCTTTGAGAAACTCCTCTGGGTTTCCATAATATTCCATCGTTCTATTGATATAGCCCAGTTCTGTTGCCTCGTGGGCCACCACATCCAGCTCATGGGTCACCAGAACAAGAGTTAAAGCAAGTTCCTTGTTAAGCTTGCGAAGTAGCGCATAAAACTGTTTCTGAGTTTTTATATCTACTCCTACAGTTGGCTCATCTAAAAAAATAATTTCCGGTTCTGTAGCAAGCGCACGTGCAATAAACACTCTCTGCTGCTGTCCTCCGGATAAATCATTAATCTGTCTATCTTTGTACCCAAGCATATCTACCTGTTTCAAAGCGGTGAGTGTTTTTTCCTTATCCTCTTTTGTTGGAAAGTGAAATAATCCCTGCTTCCCATATCTTCCCATCGCAACCAACTCTTCAACTATTACCGGAAAGTTTATTTCTATGTAAGTTTTCTGAGGAACATAGCCAATCTTTGACCAATCCTTAAAATCTTTTATATCGGAACCAAAAAGCCTAACAGTACCATCATTTGGCTTCAATATACCAAGCATCAGCTTAAGAAGAGTTGATTTTCCGCCACCATTCGGGCCAACAATACCTACATAGTCACCTTTATGGATTTCTAAAGAAACATCTTTTATGACTTCTTCGTTTGTGTAAGAAAAACAAACTCTGTCAAGCTCAATTATTGTGTGGGCATGATCTACGTGCTGCATTGTAGTGCTGTCTGCAAGTTTTTCAAATTATCCTTCATAACGGTGAAATAATTTTTTCCTTGCTTTATATCATCATCTGATATTCCTTCTATCGGATCAAGTACCATTGTCTTTGCGCCAATCTCACTTGCAATCGTTTCAGATAATTTTGGACTAACCAAACTTTCAAAGAATATATATTTAACATTATTTTTTTTAGCAAAGTTTGCAACGTCCGCAAGCTGTTGGGCCGAAGGCTCCTCATCAGGAGAAAGCCCTGCGATTGGCACCTCATTTAAACCATATCGATCTGCCAAATACGCAAATGCTTCATGTGAGGTAACAACATCTCTACTCTGGCAATTTCTCAAGCCCTTTTTGTAATCTGCGTCAAGCTGATCTAGCTTACTATTCAATTGTCTCTCATTATCCTGATAATATGTTTTATTAGCAGGATCAACTGCTGCATACGCTTCTGTTATTTTCTGCACTTCACGTTTGGCAAGAACAGGGTCTAACCAAACATGAGGATCTTTTACTGTCTGCCCTTCTTCAATTAATTGTTTTGTCAATAAATCTTCTCCTGCAATAACAATTTTTACTTTTGTTCCTCTCAGATTATCTCTTATTTTATCTGCCCAAGCTTCTACCCCACCATTGAGAATGAGTATGTCTCCACGCTCTATGCGTGCTATATCCTGAAAAGATGGATCATAATCATGCGGTTCAGACCCGGCAGGAGTAATATTCTGAACATCCGCTTTATTTCCTCCAATTTGAGAGGAAAAATAATATAAAGGGTAGAATGACGCGCTTATCTGAAGCTTATCACCTTTTTGTGTTGTAGTAACGTTAGAATTTTTGAAGAAACCAACTTTTAAACTAAAACCCAATACTGCAAGTAACAATAATCCTCCCAGAAAATAAATAAATCTTGTATTTTTCATAAATTTTTTAACTTTGACAGTCTTTGCATAGACCAAAAAATTCTAAACTATGCCGCTTTATGAGTAATCCTTTTTTTTGTATATCTTTTTCAACTTCATCTATATTACAGTTGGAAACATCTTCTATTTTCCCACATCTTTCACAAACGAAATGGTGATGATCTGCCTTCCTGCTGTGTTCATATCTAAACTTCCCTTCGTTAAACTGAATCTGTTTTGTAAGTCCCTTATCCGTTAGAGCATTAATGATGCGAAATACCGTCACCTTATCTGCCTTTATACCTTTATTTTCAAGATATGTAATAATCTCCGAAACATCAAGAGGCGTTTGCGCTTGCTCCAAAGCCGCTAAAACTCCAAGACGGGCAGGAGTTACTTTAAGAGATGCACCCCGTAATTCTTTTTTACAATCATGGCGGGTATTAGTCATATTATAAATGTTATTAAGTTGCATTTATTATATGCAACTTATTTGCATTTGTCAAGATGAAGATGTACGGTGCTAAAAGGGGCATGATCTATACTATCACCTCCTACTTGAATTAGTTCTGCACCTATTTATAAATATTATCTCCCGATGGGTTAAGCATGAAACACTTTGGGAGCGATGGAGATTATACCTTACACTGTTAAACTAAGTTTATATTTTTATTAATTTTTCCTGAAATTTCTCAACAAAATAATTATATCACAGGAAAATTTCCTGACGGAGTCTTGACTTGATCCCGATTTAACCAAAGCTACGGATATATTATAGATCTTGTTTCAATTTTTTATCAAAAAACTCAACCGACCTTTGCAGAGCGGTATATAAATTGGCAGAGATATTATGATCGTCTTCAGGATAAGTAAACATCTCAACTTCTTTTCTGGCATTTTTTAATGCTTCATTAAGTCTTTGGCTAAAAAGCAAAGGAACGCTTTCATCGGCAGTCCCATGATGAATCTGAACCGGCCCGGAAATATCTCTAACGAATGATATCGGTGAAATTGAGTTCCAAAAATTCGGATTAGCATCAAAATCACCGTACTTATCAATTAACATCTGCCTTCCCGGACGTCTTATTGCCTGCTCTCTTTGAGACGGCACCCATGGGGTTGACCTTCTCCAGTTTTTTGCCATATCTTCATAAGATGCAACAACGCCTGCCCAAATTACCCCTGCTTTTATATCATCATTCACTACCATTGACCGCAAGGTGATACTTCCTCCCATTGAATGACCCCACATGCCAATTCTGTCAGAATCCGCATCTTTGTATCTTTTGATCGACGAAACAGCATTTAAAACATCTATTGTATATGCCGATGAATAATAAGCGCCCTCCGGATTTCCCTCAGAGTTACCATGACCACGGTAATCGGGCTTAAAAACTATATAACCATTTCTTGAAAAAGCATCTGTGTATGCAACATATCGTTCTGTATTCCTGTATTCGGCGGGAGGAATATACCCATGGTTGAAAACAATAACCGGCCAGCCGTTTTTTGGTTTTTCCCCAAATGGTATAGTAAACAAAGCATAAAGTTTAAGACCATCGGATTTATACGATGCAATATAGCTGCTGTAGCTTGACCCCGAAGGCAAAGTCTGCTCTATGACTATTTCGCTTCCTGGATATTCCTGACGCCTCATGTATTCTATTGATAGAGGATGTAGTTCGTCTTCCGGTCCCCCTTTTTCTTCCTGCAAAGTGGAATTATTGATATTATCTGTATTATTGCTGTTTCTGAAGTTTAGTAAAGTTGCAAAACCAAGAATGAGGAATAAAATAATTAATGAGGGTATTAAATGTTTTTTGTTATTTAATTTCTTCATGTGAACAGAAATTATACCACATTAATTTCTATCCTCTATTCACACCTTGTTTATATATCTTCAATATAGTACCTTATTTTGTATTTTTCCGGCTCAAGAGTAAGATATAAAAAAGCGATATCTTCATCACTGTGTCTTATGCATCCCGAGCTTCCCGGATCTTCATCCGAAAGTTTTGAAAAATCTCCGTTTACCCCGTGCAAGCCAAACTCTCCAAATCTAGTCCAGTTACACTGTCCATTACATTCAAGATAAGGCTTGGGACCAAAAGGTTCATTATCTGAAACTGGAATATCAAGTGTTAAAAAATAAGGTGCTGTTTCAGGATTATCTTTTGACTCTGCCTTAGCGGTAATCAGCCAGTAATCTCTTCCCAAAAGTTTCGGAAGAGGCGTAGGTCGTGCTCCTGGAATACCTGTTTTAACTCTAAATGTCTTAATCAACTTGCTTTCATCTTTTTTTCCAGGAATACCAAAGTATAAAAATTCAAGATTTGATTTTCTATGCAAGATGAGCCAATAAGAAGATTCAGTTTTTACGGACAACACTTTTTGTGAAGACTCAGCCGCGAGGTTTTTATAAAAGACCAAACCTGACATCAGCAAGAGAAAAATTGTAACCGAAATGAATATTTTTTTCACATTAAGTATTCTATCAAAAAAATTCAGGATTATTTGGTAAAATACTGGAATGTTAAAAATAATTATCGTTGCAATTTTAATATCAGTCATTGCCATTGGTTCACGCATAGATTTTGCCATTTTTCCTGCTGCTTCTCCTTCAGTTACTCCGGATAATTCTTCCGCGCCCTCCCCCACCCCAACAATAACTCTTAGCATCCCTCAACAAAGAAAAGCACTGAATAACGATTATCATATCTTTCAAACATTTAATAATTGCGGTCCGGCGGCGCTTTCCATGGCTCTTTCATATTATGGCATAAACGAAACGCAACGAAAACTTGGTCAGGATTTAAGACCATATCAAAATCTCATAGGAGACAATGATGATAAATCGGTAACTCTAAGCGAACTTGGAGAAAAAGCAAGAGAAGTAAACTTAATTCCCTATCACAGGCCGCTTGGCAATATTGAAATTATCAGGCTTTTTATAGCTTACGATATCCCAATTATTGCAAGAACCCTGACAAAAGAAAGTGAGGACATCGGCCATTACCGTGTTATTAAAGGCTATGATGACACAACAAGTGAAATTATCCAGGATGACTCACTGCAGGGAAAAAACCTAAAGTATTCGTTTAAAACATTCAACGCTTTGTGGGCAAAATTCAACTTTGAGTATTTGGTCCTTGTTCCAGAAGAAAAAAAGGAAATTGCCGATGCTATCTTAGGTGAAAATAAAGACACAAAAACGGCATGGGAAAATGCCACCATAAACGCCAAAAAACAGCTGGACCTGGATCCCAACGATATCTACGCTAGGCTCAATCACTCAGTTGCTTTATATAATACAGGCCAGTATCAAAAATCGGTTGAAGAATTTGAAAAAGCAGAAAGCAAACTTTCATTTCGTACTCTCTGGTATCAAATTGAACCAATATTGGCATATTATAAGTTGGGCAATTTCAAAAAAGTTTTTTCTATGACAGATGAAATCTTAAATAACGGCAACCGCGCTTTTTCTGAATTATATATAATGCGGGGGAACATATTTCAAAAACAGGGAAACCCGGATCTTGCCGAACAAGAATATGAAAAAGCCGTTTTATACAACAACAATATGCAAGCGGCAAAAGACGCTCTTGCCTCAGCAGAATAATATAAAATTCACAATGAATAACATTCTGATATACCCTTCTTACTCGATCTCGCCAAAGGCGGATCGGTCTAGAAGGAGTTATACCCGGCGCTACTATGAAATAGCTAGTCCCCTTGGGGGATAGCATTTTCAAATGCGAAGGGTATACTTACAAAATATATTGCTTTTCTGGAATAAATCAAAAAAATACTTATAATTACTGCTGAGGTTATCAAAGAAACTGAACGTTCAACCGTTTAAACTAATATTTTTTAGCGTACTTGCCCATGATTTAACAAGAACTTTGCGCCGCAAAGTAAAGAAATCAAAAAGTAATCTAGAAGCACCAGAAGAGAAAACATTGTTTAGAGGGTTTAGGAGATGGCTTAGGGTTTGATTGAGGAGTACTATCTTTTACTCCTGATACTTTTGTAGGAGCTAAGCTGGAGACAGGTAAAGATGGTGTTATACTTTTAACTATTTGCTTGATTGGTTGAATATTAGATGTGATCAATACATTTTTAGTTGTAGTATTAGGATTAAAAGAATGAGGATAGAATTTAGCATTAGTAAGAATATTGTTTGTTGTTTTAATAATCATTGTATTACTCCAT
>MFNJ01000045.1 GCA_001782015.1 Candidatus Levybacteria bacterium RIFCSPHIGHO2_01_FULL_36_15 | reverse complement strand
CCTAATAACATTGAGATAAGATCACTTAAAAAAGCTGTACTTGCCTTTTTTATATTTTCTATATACTATATTATTGCACCTAACTTATGGATCTAATAACAAATACATGGTCAGGAACCGGATGTACCCTGGCAAATGGAGATGTTCCTACTCTTTTGTGTATATTTTCCGCTCTTCAAAATATTGTGAATGCACTCCTTTTTTTTGCAGCTTTTGTAGCTCTTTTTTTTATTATGTATTCGGGTGTTAAATTTTTGCTGGCTACGGGAAACCCGGAGAAGATAGATTCGGCAAAAAAAACTGCTACTTATGCAATAATTGGTCTTGTTCTCGTAATCCTGGCTTTTGCAGTTATCAACTTCTTGTCGTATATCTTAAATTTCAACATAAACCAAGTAACTATTCCATAAAAATTCAACACTGTGTTTATAAATTCACCAACAATTTGGTCAATAAGTATGTAACAAAATCCAGCAATAATGGGATAGTCAAAAGAAAATCTGCTAATTTAATGGCATTTACCACAGGTTCTGTTAACAACGAATTGATTATGAGTATGGGAGAAGTATTAAGAACCAGACATGCAATCGCAAAAACTAAAATCGCTGCAGCCAAAAACCCTATTCCGCCTTCCATATCTTTTTTGCTTGAAAACATAGTATTTGTTATTTGAAACGCGCCTATCAAAAACAATGCAACAAAGATAAAAGACAAATCATTTCTAAGATAAATTGCAAAAAACAAATATATACTAAGGAACAAAATTGTCATGCCAACCATAACCGGAGCTATCCCAACGATCATTCGCTTTGCAATATTTGCCTTTTCCATAGAAACACTTCCAAGCTTTAAACTGTTTCCTGTTAATTTTGGAAAAAAATCTATTTTTCCTGTCTTAATTAATAGAAGCTTGGCAAAAATAAAATGAGACAGTTCATGAACTAAAACCCCCGGGAAAAAAATAATAGCTATCAAATGTATTGTCAGCGTTTCGCTTCTGCATAATTTAAAAATCAGCATAGATAGAGATTTTGTAAACAGTTTTGATAAAATAAATAAAGAAAATAGCTCAGTAACAAAAATAAATAGATATATCATTTTGTTTTTAGTATAAAGAAAGAAATTCTCGTTAACAAGAAGTCTCCCGAAAAATCAATTTTTCATGTTTTGGATTTATACTTTTCACGATTATTGCTCGCTTCTGACCTACTTTGATAATCTTGCAATCAAATTTTTCACGTTATATTCTTTTTTATGTGGAGAACCACCCAATTCCTCAGGATGTAACGGGTTTTAAATTCCGGCTAATCGGAAGCATGACGGTAAAGCAATTTGCCTATCTTCTTGCTGCAGGAATAATGTCTTATATTTTTTATAGCAGCGGTATCCCTTTTTTAATAAAAGCGCCCTTTATATCTTTGTTTGTAATTTCTGGCCTTTCCCTTGCTTTTGTTCCTATTGATGGAAGACCTATGGACAAAATGATCCTAAACTTTATAAAGGCTATTCCAAAAGAGAATCAATTCATTTACAGAAGAAAGGGAGTATCTTTTCTTACCCAGACGATCGGAATGCCGGCAATAACACGGAACAAAATCAGGGAAAAAGAAAAAATACAGGAAGCAAGAACCAAAAAAAACATTTTACTTAGCCGGTTAAAAAGATCTTATTTTAAACCTGATGAAATAGAGCTTGATTTTATAAACAGAATAAAACCGCTCCTGGAAGAATCTGTTATTGAGAAAGAAATTGTTTATAAAAATCTGGAAACAAAACAGTCTCCCAAAAAAAAAGAGCAGGAAAACCCGCAAAAAGAGGACAAAACTATTGCGATACGGCCCGTTTTAGAACAGCCAAAGCCGGAAGTCGAAAAGCCAGAGATGAAAGAAGATCTTACTAAAACCGCTTCTGATTTGCAAAAAAGACTCGCTGAAGAAACAAGAGAAAAAGAGCTGCTGCAAAAAAAACTGTTTGAAATAGCTAGAACTAAACCAGCAGAAAAGGTCTATAAACCGATTGAAACAAAGGAGGAAAAAGAAACTCCCAATGTTAAGATTATTAGTTCTGATGCGGCGGTTAAAAAAGCAGGCTTTCCAGTGCTTCCCGATATTCCCAATATTGTTCTTGGAGTAATAAAGGATCCAAGAGGAAAAGTGTTGCCAAACATAATCGTTGAAATTGTTAATGCCCATAATACTCCAGTGAGAGCCTTCAAGACCAATGCGCTCGGTCAATTTATTTCCGCCACTCCCCTTCCAAACGGAATATATAGAGTATCTTTTGATGATCCATTAAAACAGCACGAATTTGATACAATAGAAATAACATTAAAAGGGGAAATTTTTCCACCTTTAGAAGTAATTTCCGTTGATGCGAGAGAAAAACTCAGAAGAGACCTTTTTGAGGCAAGTACATAATATGAAAAAAATTCATTCAACAACACAAGACTTCACAGACATAGTCAGCATAGACAAAGATATGGTGCTTTTTAAAAACGGCAATGTGTGTGCTGTTCTTGAAATTTCTCCGGTCAACTTCTACCTCTTAACAGAAGAGGAACAGGAAGCAAGGATTTATGCATATATGTCCTTACTGAATTCTCTTTCTTTTTATATTCAGATTTTAATTGTGAGCAAAAGAATTGATCTTTCATTTTATTTAAAATTGATTGATCAAAAAATATCTGCTGAAAAAAGCCCCCGAATACTAGAGCACCTAAAACACTATAAAGATTTTATAGGCCAACTTGTAAAAGGAGAAGATCTGCTTGATAAAAAAATATACATAGTGATTCCTTACAGTGAGCTTGAACGGGGGGCAACTTCTCAAACAAAAACACTGGTAACAAAAAATCCGGAAACAACTGCTCTCAGGAAAGCAAATGAAATAATAGTAGATAAAAAGAATCAGATTATGACCCAGATTCAAAGAGCAGGACTTTCCTCAAGACAGCTGAGAACAGAGGAATTGGTCAAATTGTTTTATGAAGCTTTCAATGAAGAATCAGTAGACATAGAATTTCAGGAAATGGATATTAAAAATATCGTTATTTAAAATATGGCAAACCAAATTAAACCGATAGAAAATAAATCTAAAAATAATTCTCTTGAATTATTAAGACAAGGTTCTGTTTCTCTTGTTGATCTTATTGCTCCTCCTTCTGTAGAAGTAGATTTCAGATATATCAGAGTTGGAGAAAAATATTACAGGACGTATTTTGTTGTAGATTATCCACGCTTCGTATCTCCTGACTGGCTGTCTATTTTGATTGACCACAAACAAACAATGAATATTTCCATGTTTGCCTACCCAATGGAAAGAGAGGATATATTAAGTAATCTCAAAAGAAAGATCGCTGAAATGGAAGCAACGATTGATTCAGATATGGAACAGGGGCTGGAAGCAGACCCGAAAGTCAAAGCAGCTCTTGAGGATGCAATGGCATTACAGGAGGAGTTGGCAAAAGGCATAGAAAGATTTTTTCTGTTCGGACTGTATATTACACTTTCCGCAAATTCAGTAGCGGAACTCGACCAGAAATCCAAAGAGCTTGTGTCCCTTCTTGCTTCAAGCATGATCATAATAAAACCGGCAACTTTACAAATGGAAGATGGTTTTAAAACAACCCTTCCAACAGGAATAGATAAAATATTTATTACAAGAAATATGGACACGACTTCTCTTGGGTCCACGTTTCCCTTCTCTTCTTATGAAATCTCCCATCCCAACGGAATTCTTTATGGAATAAATACTTTAAATAATTCTCTTGCCATAATTGACAGATTTTACTTTGAGAATGCAAACGAAGTAGTTTTTGGCAAATCCGGTTCCGGAAAATCTTTTCTTGTCAAGCTCGAGGTTTTAAGACAAACAATGTTTGGAACAGAGGTCATAGTCCTTGATCCGGAGGAAGAGTATAAAAGCCTCACCCATTCTCTGGGAGGAGAATATATTTCTTTTTCACCAAACTCAGAAATAAAAATAAACCCATTTTCGCTTGTTTCCGAAGACATGTCAGAAACCCAGCTTGGAATAAAAATTTTATCTTTACATAGCCTCATGAAAACAATGCTTGGAGATATGAATCCAATTCAGGAAGCAATATTAGACAGGGCGCTTGTTCTCACATATAAGCAAAAGGGTATAACAACCGATCCCGCCACTTATCAAAAAGAACCACCGCTTCTTGAAGACTTGTATAAAACACTTTTAAACATGGAAGAAAACGAAGCAAAAGACTTGGTCTTCAGGCTTGAAAAATACATAAAAGGAGGCTTTGGAGGTCTTTTTAACGAACAAACCAATTATGATGTAAAAAATCTTATAACCGTTTTTTCGTTAAAAGAGGTAGAGGAAACCCTAAGACCGGTTGCTATGCACATGATACTTGATTTTATCTGGAATAAAATCAGAGTAAAACTTAAAAAAAGAATCCTAATTGTTGATGAGGCATGGTATCTCATGAAATATCCAGATTCTGCGGCTTTTTTACAGGGAATAGTAAAAAGAGCAAGAAAATATTACCTTGGGGTTACCACGTTAACGCAAGATGTAGAAGATTTTCTGTCAAATGATTACGGAAAAACAATATTATCAAACTCTTCTATACAAATATTATTAAGACAGAGCCCAACTGAAATTGATCTTCTGACTAGAACTTTTAAATTATCGGATAATGAAAAACAGTTTTTGTTAACAACAGGGGTTGGCGTGGGATTAATGTTTGCCGGACAAAACCATATCACAACCCACTTTCTACCATCCAAATTTGAATACAACCTGATAACATCCAAGCCCCAAGACATACTGAAAGAGAATGAGGTAAAAAATACTCCGGTCTTTGAAAAAAAAGAGGGCTCACAAGAAAATCAGCAGGCTATAAATAGCGCTCCAAAACAAACCCCTGAACCTTTAATAAAATATGAAAAAAGAGAGGATTTAGCTTATGATCCCAGCTTAAGAAATACTCCGCTTGTTTTAAATAATTCAAGTGTTTTCAAAAAAGACGAAGATGACCAAGTCGCTCAAAACACCGGCATTAATCCAGAGCCTGCAAATACCAACCCACAACAGGAGGAACAAAACATGCCAAAAGAGGTAAAAATTACAGACGCGCCGCCAAATGACACTAAAATATCAATGGTCG
>MFNJ01000044.1 GCA_001782015.1 Candidatus Levybacteria bacterium RIFCSPHIGHO2_01_FULL_36_15 | reverse complement strand
TTTTATTGTGCATAAAGATGAGGCTTATTTTTTCTCCCGTGACATTATTGAAAAGTTAAAAAAAGAAATCCCAAAACATAGTTTTGTTGTGGCGCTTCAGGCAAGAATTGGCGGCAAGATAATCGCATCTGACAAGATAGGCGCGCTTCATAAAGACGTTTTGGCAAAAATGTCCGGCGGGGATTACACCAGAAAATCCAAACTTCTTGAAAAACAGAAAAAAGGAAAAGAAAAAATGAAAACGATAGGAGAAGTCAATGTACCAAAAGAAGTTTTTATGAACATTTTAAAAACCTAGAATAAAAAAGATCGCGAGCACATTTTTATTCGGAGCCGGAATTCTCTAAATATTTTCGTATTTGCTTACAAAGGTTGATAATATCTTCTCTAAGAGAAATATTCTCCTCTTTTACTTTTAAAAGAGAAAAAACGGCGGAACCCTTAAATTCCTCCGGCAAATCTTGGGGTTTGGCTATTAGATGTAAGTGTAAATGATTGAATCCTTTTCCTTCCGCAAAACAGGCGATATATTCTTTTTTACTTTTTAAAATTGTATGCATAGTTTTTGCAATTTTTTCTTGTAGGAAAGCAAGCTCTTTGAATTCATCTTGTGTTAATTCATGCAAAGCTTCACAATGTCTTTTAAGCATAACAACAATCCACCCTTTTATACTTACAGGATAAGCGTGTTCGACAACCCAATACTTTCCTTCGTACATTCGTGATTCCGGAAAAAGAGGTTTTTCTCCACTAAGTGAAAGACATGTGCGACATTCCATATAAATGTAGTATACTACATTTTTTTATTCTTATTTAATTTTTGAAGACAAATTATATTGTTTTATGAAACCGGAAATAGAAGCTATTGTTTTTGCTGGAGGATTGGGTAAAAGAATGGGTGAATTTACCCGAAGCCACCAAAAGTGCATGTTGCAGGTTGATGGAAAGCCGATACTGGAACATTGCGCGATATGACCCTGCAGTATTTTAACCATGATATGATAGCGGTATTTGAGGAAGCACCTAAGAATGAAGAGAATTTTTCGCCAGTCATTCAAGGGGCAATAGAGCAAGGAAAGTTTTTCCTGGCTGCGAAGTATAATGTTAACTGGTATCATTTTGTGAATCCGCAAGACTTGAATACATCGATTGCCTTCAGGGAATATCCAGATTAAAATTATTTAGTGTTTGAAATATTAAATCAACTTTTAAGATCAAAAATCAAATATTAGAAATAAAAAATACGGGAAAAAAGAAAATATTTTTGATACTTAATTTTTGACATTTTCTTATCACTTAAAGATGGGTATTGACAAAAGCAATTTTTTTTTGTATATATAGTTTCATAAACATAAGATTATTATGAAACAGGCAAAAACAGAAAAAGCAAAACTTAAACCTCTTTTTGGAAATGTTTTAATAAAACCTTTAGAGGCAGAACAAAAAACCGCAAGCGGAATTGTTTTGCCTGACAGCGCCAAAGAAAAACCTCAAACGGGAATTATTATGGAAATTGGCGAGGGAGAAATAACGCCTGACGGCAAGAAAATCCCAATGGTTGTAAAAGTTAGAGATAAAGTGGTTTACAAAAAATGGGGCGGAAATGAAGTTAAAGTTGGATCGCAAGAATGGATGCTGGTTGAGCAAAAGGATATACTGGCAGTTGTTAAATAAGGAGAAATTATGGCAAAACAAATAAAATACGGCGAAGAAGCAAGACTAAAGTTAAAATCAGGAGTTGACCAATTGGCAAAAGCTGTCGCAACAACTCTTGGTCCAAAGGGCAGAAATGTGGCACTGGACAAAAAATGGGGAGCACCAAATGTGATTCATGACGGAGTAACGGTCGCAAAAGAAGTAGAGCTTAAAGATCCGTTTGAAAACATGGGAGCACAGCTTGTTAAAGAGGCAGCCTCAAAAACTGCAGATGTGGCAGGGGACGGAACCACAACCGCAACAGTTTTGGCAAGCGCAATAGTTAATGAAGGAATCAAAAACATAACAGCCGGCGCAAACCCCATGATTATGAGAAAAGGTCTTGATAAAGCCAGTGAATATGTAGTTGAAGAACTCAAAAAAATGAAAAAAGATATTAAGCCGTCGGATATAGCAAATGTTGCAACTGTTTCAGCCGGCGATTCTGGTCTTGGAAGTTTAATTGCAGAAGCACTAAAAAAAGTAGGCAAAGACGGGGTCATAACAGTTGAGGAAGGACGGGGTCTTTCTACAGAAATAGAGTATAAAGAGGGAATGGAATTTGATAAAGGATATGCTTCTTCATACTTTGTCACAAATCCGGATAGAATGGAAGCAGAAATTGACGATCCGTACATTCTTATTACAGACAAAAAAATTTCATCTCTTCAGGAGCTTCTTCCGTTTTTGGAAAATTTCATAAAGGTATCAAAAAACCTTGTTATTATTGCTGATGATATAGAAGGGGAAGCGCTTGCCACTTTGGTAGTAAATAAGCTCAGGGGAACGTTTAACGTTTTGGCAGTTAAGGCGCCAGGATTTGGTGATAGAAGAAAAGCAATGTTGGATGATATAGCCGTTTTAACAGGCGGAACGGTGATTTCTGAAGATACAGGACGCAAGCTTGACAGTATAACAATTGAAGACTGCGGAAGGGCAGACAAAGTAAAATCCACGAATGAAAATACGCAGATCATAGGCGGAAAAGGTGCCGCAAGAGATGTTCAGGCAAGAATCTCTCAAATTAAACGTGAAATTGAAAAATCTACATCCGATTTTGATAAAGAAAAACTTCAGGAACGTTTAGCAAAACTATCCGGTGGAGTTGCTGTAATTAATGTTGGAGCAGCTACAGAAGTTGAACTCAAAGATAAAAAAGAAAGAGTTAATGATGCGGTTGCCGCCACAAAGGCTGCTCTTGAAGAAGGAATAGTTCCGGGCGGAGCGGTCGCGCTTCTTGATATAAGTCAAAGAATGAATACCAAAGTCTTAGAAAAGGCCAGTGCGAACAAGGATGAGCAAACAGGATTTATGATTGTAAAACTGGCAATAGAAGAACCTTTTAAGCAGCTTGTTATAAATGCTGGCTTGGATGCGGGACAGTTAATCGCAAAAGCGCGTGAGGCAAGTGCTCGGGGACAGGGTTTTAATCTCTTAAAAACTGATTCAATTGAAACAGCGCAGGCGGTTGACATGCTGAAGGAAGGAATAATAGATCCTGTTAAAGTTGTTAGAATAGCAGTTCAGAACGCAATTTCTGTTGCTACAATGGTTTTAACTACAGAAGCTCTTATAACAGATATTCCTGAGAAAGAAAGTTCTCCAATGCCTGGAGCCGGAGGAATGCCGGGCGGTATGGGCGGAATGGACTACTAAACTTACAATCTCAAAGTTCCCCACTTTTCCCACGCCAATGGCGGAGCCTCGCGGGGCAAGCAAAATTCAAAGCTGCAACCTAGAAGTTAAAAACACATTTTTTTCAGTTTTTTTAAATTTATAACCAAATAAGTTCTCCAATGGTATAATTTACTAATATGATTGATGCGCATTGCCATTTGAATTTTCGTACTTTTGAAAAAGACGTTGATAAAGTGATTCAAGAAGCTTTGGATTCGGGAGTTAAAGCAATAATAAATGTTGGAACACAAATTGATTCAAGTAAAAAAACTATAAATTTGGCAGAAAAATATAAAAATATTTATGCCGCGGTTGGTGTTCATCCTCATCATACTGATAAACTGAACAACAATGATTGGTTAAAAGAACTTGAAAATCTTGCAAAGCATAAAAAAGTAGTAGCAATAGGTGAAATCGGACTTGACTATTTTAGCTATAAATCCAATGGTATTACCGATCCGATCTTGCAGAAAAAGTTATTTATTCAACAAATAGAACTTGCTTACCGTTTAAAACTTCCTTTGCAAATACACAACCGCCATGCGGAAAAAGACATAGCCGATATTCTTGATAATCACAAATTATATCTCTTAAGTCCTCCCGGAATGATACACTGTTTTTCAGGAAGTTTGGATTTTCTTAGAAAAGTTCTAGATTTAGGCTTTTATATTGGGTTCGATGGAAATATAACCTATAAAGGTGTAGCGCCCGGAGAAACTACATCTCTTTTGGATTTGGCAAAATATACTCCGGTTGAGAAGATCCTGACAGAAACTGACAGCCCTTACCTATCTCCAATTCCTTTTCGCGGCTTAAGAAATACACCTAAAAATGTTATAATTGTGAAAGAATTTCTTGCTTCTCTTAAAAACTTTGATGCTGAGAAATTTCAAACGCAGATTGATAATAATTTTGAAAGAGTATTTAAGGTTGAATTATAAATGATTCATGTTTTTTTAAGTAAAATATTTCAAAGGTATCCAAGAAAATCGATAAGGCTTCTTGAGGTATTTCCACCCTTTATTTCAATATTTCTTATTACCATGCCATTTTGGGGAGCGGTATTTTTTCCTGCGGCACTTGCCTATTTTATAATATTTTTTGATGTTTACTGGCTGTATAAATCCATTAATCTTGCGATTTGTTCTTATATTGCTGTTCACAAGATAAAGGAAGCCGAAAACACTGATTGGCTTCAGAAAGCAAAACAAGAACATAATTTTTCCAAAGTTTGTCATGTTGTCGTAATACCCGCTTATCAAGAAAAAGTGGAAAAGATGAAAGAAATGATAGACAGTATATTGGATCAGACTTTTCCCCAAAAGCGCATCTTTGTTTTTGTGGCAATGGAGCAGCGGGAGGAAGAAGCACCTGAAAAAGCAGAGATTCTCAAGAAAAAATATCAAGGAAAATTCGGCGGTACATACTTTACCTTTCATCCGGACAGAGAAAATGAAGTTAAAGGTAAATCTTCAAATCAGGCATATGCTGCAGTTTGCGCAAATGAAATTTTAATAGAACAAAAAAAATTAAACATAGACTATATGACGATATCATCTGTGGATGCAGACTCTATGTTTGACAAACAATATTTTTCATACCTTACTTATAAATTTTTAACGTCCAGAAACCGTTATTTGAGTTTTTGGCAGTCTGCTAACGTCAACTACAATAATTTTTGGCAAGTACCAACATTTACAAGAATAATTGCGTTTTTCGGAAGCTTGTGGCGTACTTCTCTTCTTGTTCAGGGTTTAAGACTTATTCCAAATTCTACATATTCTCTTTCCTTCAGGCTTTTAAAAGAAATTGGTTATTGGGATACGGATGTGATTCCGGAGGATTATAGAGTTTTCTTTAAGGCATTTTTTAAAACGCAGGGCAAAGTCGGGGTTGAGCCGATATATCTTAGAACGTCTATGGATGCTCCGCTTTCTCCAACTTACTTTAAGAGCCTGATTAATAAATACAATCAGGAACGAAGATGGTCTTGGGGGATTTCTGATGACGCACTGTATCTTAAATGGTATCTTACCATAAAGGATGTTCCTATTTTCAGAAAGACGTATATTCTTGGTAATGTGATTCTGGATCACATTCTTTGGCCGGTTAACTGGTATATTATTACTATCTCAGCTAATGTAATTGCTCTATTAAACCCTATTTTTGCAAGGACTACGCTTGGATATAATTTGCCAAGGTTATCAGGGTTTATTTTGACTCTGTGCCTTTTCTCTCTGTTTGCAATGATATTTGTAGACTTTAAATTAAGACCAAGAAGCAGTTTTTCTAAAGTACCCAAAACAAAACAATTTCTTTTTCTTCCGGAGTTTATTTTTATGCCTGTTGCTGGATTTTTCCTCTCATCTCTGCCGGCGCTAATATCTCATATACAACTCATAATCGGAAAGAAAATGGACTATAAAGTTACAGAGAAGGTATAGTATGGTATGCTAATATTACAGGTTTGATAATTGCATTTCATATTTATGAAGAAAATAGTAGATAAAGCAGGCGCTTACTCCAGGGATTTTAAAAACTTATTTTTGATAGGAATATTATTTATCTTCTCAATATTAAGAATACCTTCATTAGTTGAGCCGGACTGGTATGGGGATGAGGGAATTTATCAGGTAATAGGAATGGCAATAAGGCAGGGCAAGCTTTTATATGGACAAATTTGGGACAATAAACCTCCAGTGCTTTATCTTATTTTTTCAATTTTCAATGGAGACCTTTTTTTTGCAAGACTGTTGTCATTAATTGCAGGGATAGTTGCGCTGGTACTAATTTTTTTGCTATCCAAAAGACTTTTTGGGAATAAAAAATCAATATATATTGCAACTGCTTCTTTTGGAATATTATTCGGTTTGCCTCTTTTGGAAGGCAATATTGCCAATGCCGAAAATTTTATGCTTGCTCCGATAATACTTGCCGCCCTTCTACTTTTCAAAAAAGAAAAAAGCTCAAAACATTATCTTTTATCAGGGTTGATTCTATCTCTTGCTTTCCTTACAAAAATAGTTGCCGTGTTTGATTTTGCTGCATTTTTGATATTTATTTTTATAACAAGATTTTATCGTAATTTCAATTTAAAAACTGCTATTAAAATGGTTATCTTATCTATAAAGAACAGAAGACTAACAGTTGATTTCAAAGATGAAATAATTTTTGTTTTATCTTTTATATCTCCTATAATCGTTGCTTTTGCCTTCTTTGCGGTAAGAGGAGCTCTGACAGATTTTTATAAAGCCACATTTTCTCAAAACGTAGGTTATGTAGGCTACGGAAATTATTTTCTCTTTCCAATGGGAAGATTAATTTTAAAACTTGTTGTTCTTTTCGCAGCGCTTCTTTTAGCCATTAAATTTAGACAGAGAGTTGGACAGGCAGGGTTTTTTATATTGGTATGGCTTATGTTTTCCCTGTTTAATTGCCTATTTTCGGAAAGACCATATACTCATTATGTTCTGGTTTTGCTACCTTCATTTTCTTTGTTTCTTGGGTACATCTGGGAGAATAAAAAATTATTTGTATTAAATTTAGCAATTTTAATATTTTTATTTTTAGTAATTTCAAAAAGCTTTTACATGTACACAAAAATTTCTGCTTATTATGTAAATTATCTGTCTTTTCTGTTAGGTAAAAAATCCGTTACTTCTTATCAGTCTTTTTTTGATAAAAATACGCCTAGGGATTACCTGCTTGCCGGATTTATAAAAGCAAATACAACTTCAAAGGATTATATATTTTTATGGAGCGATAGCGGGCAGATTTATGCACTTTCTCAAAAGCTTCCACCCGGAAGATATATTGTTTCATATCACATTACATTTTATAAAAATGCAACAGTTGAAACACAAAATGCTATTGACAAGCTTCAACCAAAATATATAATCGCAACCAAAGACATAAAAGATATTTATTATCTGCTTAGAAACTATGATCTTAAAATGTCTATAAAAAATGCCCAAATTTATGAGAGACAACTTTAAAAATATTTTTTCCGACAAAGTTATAAAATTTTCAATTCTTTCTTCAATTATCATATTTTTAATAAATATAGTTTTGATAGTTTTTCTTTTTCCAAAACTTCCTCCTTTTATTCCGTTTTTTAACAGTATGCCTTGGGGAGAAGACAGGTTAGCTCCTGTAAATATTGTTTTTTATTTTGTTGCGGTATTTATTTTGGTTGTGATTATAAATACTATCCTTAGTGCAGTTCTTTATTCAAAATATACCTTTCTTTCCAGAATATTGTCAATAACTTCATTTTTGTTTGTTTGTATGGGATTTCTTTCTTTTTTACAAATTATTTTTTCGGTCTTTTAAATTTATGTACAACTTTGTATTGTTACCACTGCTTATTGCATTTTTAATTTCGTTAATTTTTACTTTTCCGACAATAAAAATTGCAAATTATTTTAAATTAATAGACGATCCGGCTAAACGAAAGCATCCTGCCTCAATACACAAAAATCCTATTCCAAGAGCCGGGGGTATCCCCATCTTCATGGGAATTTTACTTGCTTCCTTAGCGTTTCTTCATGTGGAAAAAATATTTTTATCAATGATTTTTGCCGGATTTATAGTAGTTATTGTTGGAATAGTTGATGACAGGTTTGATTTGTCTCCATATCTTCGTTTTGTGTTAAATATTTTATGTGCGACAGTTGTAGTGTTTTCCGGAATAGACATTCCTTTTGTCACTAATCCTTTTGGAGGAATACTTTATTTTAACCAAATAGATTTAATTATGGGAAACTTTTTGTTTTTGCCAAAGATTCTTGCAGTTTTTTGGATAGTTTGGGTGATGAATATGTTAAATTGGAGTAAGGGAGTTGATGGCCAGATGCCGGGAATTGCCGCAGTATCAGCAGTAATAATTGGTATTGCTTCTCTGAGATTTTCCGTTCTGGAACCCATGAATATCGCATCTTCAACAATGTCGTTTATTGTTGCGGGTTCTGCTCTTGGTTTTTTAGTTTTTAATTTTCATCCTGCAAAAATACATCCTGGTTACAGTTCAACAATATTAGGTTTTACAATTGGTATCTTATCAATACTTTCCGGAGTAAAACTTGCGACTGCAGTTCTTGTTATGGGTGTTCCCATGATTGATGCTGTTCTTACAATATTAAGAAGAATATTGTCAAAAAAATCTCCTTTTTGGCATGACAAAGAACATCTGCATCATCTGCTTCTGGATTTAGGGTGGAGTCAAAGGACCATTGCAGTTTTTTATTGGACAATGTCAATTGTTCTGGGTTTTATATCACTCAGTTTATCCAGTAAAGGTAAATTATTTGCTATAATCTTAGTTACAATATGTGTAACAGGATTTATATTTACATTAAGATTTATAATGAAGACTAGAAATGGTCCGGTCAAACCATCTTTTTTAAATAATTTGAAGAAACGGGAAAATTAGATATGCTTGATCATTTATATCAAATACTTAAATTACTTAGACCAAGGCAATGGATTAAAAATGTAGCTCTTTTTGCAGCCATAACTTTTGCCGGCCAGTTGTTTAATTTTAATCTTTTAGAACAAGTAATTTTAGGAGTTATTGCTTTTAGCTTTTTATCATCTTCTACATATATCATAAACGATATTTTAGATGTCAGAAAAGATAAACTTCATCCATTCAAGAGGCTGCGGCCAATAGCAAGCGGTAAAATAAGCATTTCGGAAGCAACAGCAATCTTTCTACTAATGATAACTGTATCTTTTGTTCTGGCAACCAAAATAGGAGGTTTGTTTTTCCTGATTACTTCTTTATACATTGTTCTTCAAATTTTTTACTCTTTGCTTTTTAAAAGCGCGGTAATATTTGATATACTTTTCATTGCAACCGGTTATATTTTAAGAGTTTTGGCAGGAGAAGTAATAAGTGGATACCATATTTCTGTTTGGTTGCTTTTGACAACCATATCTCTTTCTCTTTTTCTTGCCGTTGGTAAAAGGCGTTCAGAGCTTACTCTATTGAGGAATTTTAATGGCGCAAAAATTGAAGAAGTAAGAAAAAGTCTTTCCCATTATTCCAGCCATTTGCTTGATTCGTTTGCCGCTATATTTGCAACTTCAACTTTCATTTTTTATTCAATGTTTACTTTTCTTGAGAACCCTTCAGGGATTAAAATAAATCTTGATCTTTTACTTCCGGATTTTTTACCTTATTATCTGCAAAGAAAATGGCTTATGATAACCATATTTCCGGTAATATACGGTCTTATGAAATACCTGCAGGATATTTATGAAAAAAGCGAAGGAGAAAGCCCGGACAGGGTATTGTTATCTGACAAATCTTTGCTTGGATCGGTTTTAGTTTGGGGCATACTTGTAATTTTTGTAATTTATTTTATGCGTTAATTGCATCTTTCTTAAGTGATTTTGCGAAGAATATATTTATTATTGGTCAGTTATCTTTTCAGCAAAGACACTACTGACCCAACCCTTCTTTCCGTCTTTAAGCTTTATTTCTATCCAGTCTTCCTGTTCTGAGATGTAAGGGAAAATTTCTCCTGGACTTACTCTGGTAATTTCATCGGAGGAAAGCGAAGGTTCTTTTCTCACTCTTAAAAAACCCGTGGGGGTATCATTGATTCTAACAGACGCGCTGGGAGAAGCTGTTTTTGTTGGAGTTGGAGTATTCTGGTCAGTACCGATTTGATTTTCATTTTTTGTGCCAAGAAGCACATTTGCAATAAGTTTATAAGAAGGTATGGTTTTAATCCTGATCGTTTTTTTGTTATATCCATCTTTGCTAAGTTCAATATCATGATCAGAAGATGCAGCATTTTTAAGTGAATAAGGTGTAACGCCTTGAGTATTTCCGTCTATGCTAACCAATGCTTGGTCAGGAATGGAAATTACCATGATCTCAGATTCTTTACTGTTTATTTTTTCAAGACTTAAGATATACGCGCTAGCAAAGCTTCCTGGCAGAAAAGTTCTGTCAACAACTGTCAAAACACCTTTTTCTATATTGATTCTATAAGAAAATGGAACAATCTTCTGATCATCTGGAGCAATTTTTAAAAGATATTCTCCTTCTTTTAAGTTATTTTCAGGTGTACATCTGCAAAAAGGAGTAGTTCCTTGTAATTTGCCATCAAGATATATCTTGCTTTGAAGATTGGCAGTTACCTTGAGTCCACCATACCCATGAGGTTTAAGTTGATTAAAATTAAGTATAATCAATACTCCGGTTGTTATAAAAAAAGCAGACAAAGCAAGTAGCAGATACTTTCTCATATTTATATATTACTTAGAATTTTACCACTTTTAAGCAAAAAAAGAACGAAAACTTTAACTTAGGCGGGGGAAAAGGGATTTTTGAGAAATAATTTTTGGCCCCGCAAATTGCTTTTCGATTATTTCCGCGGTTTGGGGCAAAAAGGGTTTCAGGCGGAATGCAATTCTTCTGATATTATCAATTTCTTCTTGTAAGATACCTCTTAATTTTGTCTTATCTGTTTGTTTCCAGGGTGCATTTTGGTTCACGTGCTGATCTACAACGGAAATATCCAGCCAGATTCTTTGAAGAGCAATATTAAAATCAAATGTTGATAATGCTTTTGCCCATTGTTCTTCCCAGACGCTTTCCAAAATTTGTGTTTCCTCAAATTCCATATCAGATTTTTCTGCTAGTTTTGCTACTCTTGCGACTAGATTGCCCAAACCATTTGCAAGGTCGGCATTATAGATTTCTTTTAATCTTCTTTCAGAGAAATCGCCATCACTTGTGGGAGGAATTTCTCGTAAGAAATAATAGCGCAAGGCGTCCACTCCGTATTTTTCTATCATGTCAAGCGGGTCTATCACATTTCCAAGAGTTTTACTCATCTTTTGATTATCTACAGTAAAGTAACCATGCACAAATAACGCTTTTGGGATTTTCAAACCGGCTGAAAGAAGAAATGCCGGCCAGTAAATAGCATGAAAACGCAAGATTCCTTTTCCAATAACATGAACATTAGCCGGCCACCATTTGTCATATTTTTTTTTATCAGACACAAATCCTATTCCACTTTGATAGATGTTGAGAGCATCGAACCACACATACATACGCTGGTTTGAATCATTTGGAACCGGCACTCCCCAATTTTTTGCCCGTTGGTTAGATCGAGAAATGCTTATGTCTTTTAATCCTTGTTTTAAGAAGGCCAATGCTTCATTCTTGCGCTCTTCTGGAATGATTGTGAATTTATCCGACTCTATAAGCTTTGTTATTTCATTCGTATATTTAGAAAGCCGG
The DNA here is from genome assembly GCA_001782015.1 of Candidatus Levybacteria bacterium RIFCSPHIGHO2_01_FULL_36_15. Lineage (GTDB taxonomy): Bacteria > Patescibacteriota > Microgenomatia > Levybacterales > GWA1-39-11 > 2-01-FULL-36-15. Next base: position 10,230 of record MFNJ01000044.1, on the reverse strand, counting down.
AAGAAATAATTTTCTTCAGTGACTTTCTCAAGCGGTTTTCCGGGATGCTCATAACACTCACCTTTTTCATTAAGTTCTTCCGGTTCATAAAATAGCTCGCAACCAACACAATAGAGTCCCGAATATTCCTTTTTGTAAATATCTCCATGTTCCAAACACAGGTTCCATAATTTTTGAGAAGCTTGATAGTGATTTTTTGCGCTTCCTTTTTGAAAAACATCAAAGCAAACATCCAACTTCTCCGCAAGAAGTCTAAAGAGCTCGCTATTTTTATCTACAAATTCTTGAATTGGCACTCCTTCTTTTTCAGCGGCCTGGACATTTTTGATAGCATTTTCATCACCACCTGATAAGAGAAGAGTTTCGTTGTTAATTGACTTACGGAATCTTCTGATTACATCAGCTTGGACAAATTCCAAAGCATGCCCAACATGCGGTTTAGCATTAACATAGGGTATAGCTGTAGTGATATAAAACTTATTCATAAGGGTATTTTAACAGATTTACCTCTAAAATGTGATGCGTTAACCTCAATATTTATTTAGAGTAAAGCCATTCGATTAATAACAATATTACCATCACTAAAATAAGGTAAAGCAGATTATTTATGTTTAGAAATCTTAATATAAAAAATGTCAGGATAAAAACTGAAACCAGAACTCCTCTTCTTCTGCTGAGCAGAATGTATGAAGAAAGAAAATAGACAGTTAAAAAAAGAAAAACAAAAAATAAAAGCAAAGGATGCAATCCGAAACCCAAAACAGGTAAGTCTTTAAGTGGTTCCAGAAAATTTATAACCATCATAAATACAATCAGGCTCAAAATAGAATAGACTAAAAAAGGAAGGAATTTTTTTCTGGTTCGCATATTAGCAAGATTAACAAAAATAAATGCGTTTATCAATTAATTTATATAATATAAATCTTTGCTATAATTCTTAATGATGGCAAAGATTCTTCAACCCGGTATAGATTATGTAGGTATTTCTACACCCTTTTATTGTAATGATGGGAAAGGGAACTTTGTCTTTCATAAAAGAAGTAAAAATTGTCGTGATGAGTGGGGGAGATGGGATACGGGCTCCGGTAAATTGGAATTTGGACAATCTCCCGAAGAAAACGTGCTTCGTGAAGTGAAAGAAGAATACGGTGTCAAAGGCATAATTCAGGAACAATTGCCTCCCCATTCAATTTTTAGAATAAACAAAGGAAGAAAAACACATTGGCTTGTAATCCCCTTTTTTATTTTGGTAGATCCAAGCGCAGTAAAAATAAACGACCCAGAAAAAATATATGAAATAAAATGGTTTTGTCTTTCAAAACTTCCTAATCCTTTACACACCGGCTTTCAATATACTCTTGAGCGTTACAAAAAATATTTTGAGAAATACAAAAAATAATTAAAGCGCAATTGATTTAGGCCGGTAAACGTAAACAAACAGGAAAAGCAAGATTGCTGCAAGAAAAGCGATTGCTGCGCCAAAGTAGAAAGGCGCGGAAGGATTATACTTGTCCCATAAGAACCCCGCAATCATGCTGGCCGGTAAAGTGACAAGGCCTATTACTGAGTTATAAATTCCATAAGCTCTTCCCCTGTATTCCGAAGAAATAATGTCAGCAACATACGCTTTGGCAACGCCTTCGGTTGTTGCAAAATAAATACCGTAAAAAGCAAAAAGAAACCAAATTTGATAACTTTGATTTGCAAGACCAAAACCCAAATAAGACACGCTATATGAAAACCAGCCCAGCAAAATTACTTTTTCTCTTCCGATTTTATCTGAAAGACTTCCCAGAGGAATAGAGGCAGAAGCATAGAAAAAATTAAATAAAGCATAAACAAGCGGGATAGCAAGAAGACTTACTCCAATATTTTGCGCTCTTAAAATTAAGAATGCGCCGGACGAATTTCCTATAGAAAAAACAACTACAATAGCAAGAAAGATATAAAATTTCCCGGGAAGTTTTAAATCAATATTTACTTTTTTTTGAGCTTTTTCAATAGGTGTTTCTCTGACAAAAATAGAAAGTATGGAAAGCGTAAAGATTAAAGGAATAGCCGTTATAAAAAATATATAGTGGTATTTCAAAGAATTATTTTGCAACAGATACAAAAGCACAAATAATAATATTGGTCCAACTACCGAACCTAAAGTATCCAAGGCTCTTACGATTCCAAATCCTCTGCCGCGCGATCCTGCCTGCGTTGAGTCTGCAATTAAAGCATCTTTTGGTGAATCTTTTATGCCTTTTCCAACGCCGTCTAAAAATCTTAAAGCAAGAACACCTATACCTGATGTGGTAAGCGCAAGGAGGGGTCTTGCGACAAACGACAGAAAATATCCTAAAAAAACAATAGATTTCCGGGATTTAAATTTATCAGATAAAAACCCGGAAACTATTTTGAAAATACTTGCAGAACTTGTTACTAATCCTTCCGTAAAGCCTATAAAAGATTTATCCAAATTAAGAATATTCGCAAGGTAGAGGGGCAGGATGGGAACAAATATATCCTGACTTATGCCCCCAAAAAAACTTATAAGTCCAACAAAAAAAACGTTATTGAATATTTTTCTTTTTTTTACACCGTTTTTCTTTGAGTTTGAATCCATAAGGTTGGGAATAATGGATAAAATTTATTATATACCAATTCCAGGAGCGTTACTCAATATAAATGGAATGTTTAAGCTTTTCCATTACTTCAGTGAAGTCTGCCGTGGCAACACAGGTAACCTGATCTGCTCCCCCGTAATAAACAAATATTTTGCCATCTATAACAACGGATCCATTAGTAAAAACCGTGCCAAAACGCAACCCCTTGTTTTCATATTCGGCTTCTGGTTCAAAAATAGGGTAATTAAGACGCGCTATTACCCGTGTAGGGTTTTCAAGGTCAAGAAGCGCTATTCCAAGCCTGTATTTTGTATCGCGGGACAAGCCATGATAAATCATAAGCCAGCCGTTTTCCGTCTCTATAGGAACTCCGCCAATTCCAATCTTTTCATTATCCCAGCTATTCATTCTGGGACTAAATAAAATTTTCCCTTTAATGTATTCATTTTCTTCAAAGTCCAAATCGTCCATATAATCTACCCAAATGCTTGTTTCAAGTCTGTGGAAAAAAACAAATTTTCCATCAACTTTTTTAGGTAATATGCAAGCGTCTTTATCGTCCATGCCGGGCGGAGAAATAAGAATTGGTTTTTCCCATTGCCATTCTTTATTGATAAAATCATTTACGCTTATCGAATTCATCGCAACTCGGGTTGGATTTTTCCCGTCATAGGCTGTGTAGCACATATAAAATCTGTCGTTAATCTTTGTAAATCTTGGATCCTCACAACCTGAATTGCCAGGCTGAAATTTTTGTTCAAAGTTACGCCTTGGAACATAAATGGGTTCAGGGAGCCTTTCATCTATGTGAAAACCGTCTTTACTTGATGCATAACCCATCACAGAAGTATTATCCATCCCCATTGCCCTATAAATAATATGTACCTTTCCATTTTCCCAAACTGTACCCGGATTAAAAGTGTACTCTGATTCCCAAAAATGATCCGGATTTGGTGTGATAATTGGATTGCCCGGGTACCTGTCCAGTTTTATCTGTTCATGGAGCCTACGGCTTACTTCGGGTGGTTTTGGGAGCAAGTCTTCAAGCAAGTCGTTGAGCTTACAGGTTGCAAGACAAACTGTCGTGTCTGTTGCTCCGTAGTAAATATAAAGATCTTCATCTTTTATGATAGCCCCTGATGGAAAAATTACGTTTGGTACATTGCCGTAAAGTTCGTAATTTTTTTCAGGCAAGAGAAGCGGTTCGCGCGATTTTCCAATCAGTTTAAGCGGATCTTCCAGGTCAAGAAGAGCAGCTTCTATTCCAAATATTTTATACGGAGAATTGTAATTTCTGATGTTGCAGTATATAAAAAGCCATCCGTATTGAGTTCTGATTGGGGGAGATCCCAGTTCCAGTTGATCGTTGGGATCTTTTTGTAAAGAAGAGAGGATGTGCTTGTCTAAATTAGAGTACCACGTATTCCAGAAGTCAGCAGACCAGATATCTTCTTCATTATTAAAATACGCTATTCCTATTTTTGAAGGAGGCATATCAGTGTTTGCGGTCAGTATTCCTACAATTTTGCCATTAATTTTTTCAGGGAAAATGGACATTGCTTTTGAGTTGAAGGTTGTAACGGCGTGTTTTTCTTCTATAGTCTTAAAATCATGCGTTATGGCAACGCCCACTTTAATTCCGTAAGGCGAAAACGGATAGGTAGAAAGTGCGGTATAAAAAATGAAGTATTTGTCATTTAATTTTATCACTCGGGGATCTTCGCACCCATACTTTTCCCACTCATATTCAGGCTTAATAAATTGGCTTCTGCTGCCAAAATGGACTGCATCAGTACTTGTAGTCTGGCCAACTGTAGATACTTTCATATTTACCCCAGCTTGATCAGAAGGAGAGGAAATAGCTCTGTAAAACATATGATAAATATTTTCATTTTTTACCACGCAGCCGTTTAGTACAGAATCTGATTCCCAGGGATTTTGATTATTTGGAAGAAGAATTGGATTTTCGGGGTATCTTTTTACTATTATCATTTTAATTATAGATCTGTTGTATGGAAACAGGCTCCAGTTTGGGCGTTTCTGAATGAGTGAGATTATGTATGAATTCATTAAGATCAGCTTTTGCTGCGCAAATTACCTTGTCTGCCCCTCCGTAATACACATATAAATTGCTGCCAAGCGTTACCGCTCCGCAGGGATAAGCAACTCCATATTTCCATCCTTCATTTTCATATTTTTGGTTTGGTTCAAGTATTGGTTTTTTAGATCTGTGTAAAACTTTGGTCGGATCATTTAAATTCAAAAGCATAGCACCCATTTTATATTTACTCGCGTCCTGGTTTCCCACGGCCTGATAAATAAGAAGCCAACCTTTTTTTGTCTTGATGGGAGGAGCTCCGGCACCAACTTTTCTGCTGTCCCAGAAATTTTTTCTTGGACTAATCTTGAATTCTCCTTTGAGCCACTTTGTTTTTCCATCAAAATCCAGATCGCTTACAAAATCTATGAGAATATCCGGATATATCCTATGAAATATCACGTATTTTCCATTTATTTTTTCAGACAGTAAGCAGGCATTTTTATCTACCACTCCGGGTTTTGAAATAAGAACAGGTTTTTCCCAGTGCCAGCGTTTATTATTGAAATCATCCACTTTAATTGAAGTTAAAGCTACCCGCGGCGGGTTGCACCCATCAAAAGCAACGTAAGTCATGAATATTCTATCTCCTATTTTTGTTATTCTTGGATCTTCACATCCTCCGTAGCCACCTCCTGAAATATAACGATTGGAAAAAGTCGGCCTGCCTGCGGGTGGACATTCAAAAGGTTCGGTAGGGGTATAAATCGGCAAAGGATGCCTTTCGTCTATATTAATTCCGTCCGTGCTGGTGGCATATCCTAAAACGGATGTATCATTGTCTCCAACAGCTCTATAGACTATATGGACTTTCCCTTTTTCATAAAGCGCCGCAGGGTTAAAAGTAGCTTTGGATTCCCAAGGGCGGTTCGGGTTTGGCTCAAGAATGGGATTTTCTTTAATTTTCTCAAGCGAGAAAACAGACTTACCGGTATGAAGGTCAAGCAGGGCTTTTTTAAAGAAGAGGTAAGATACAACATATATTCCCTTTTCAGTTCCCCAGTAAAAAATTATTTTACCATTTAAATCCACAACTCCAAGCGGAGTAATTAATTTTTCTTTAAAATGCTCGTTCTGTTCCCAAATGGGCTCAAAAGAGCGCCATAATACTTTTTGGGGATTGGTTTTTTCTAGTAGAACAGCCCCAACAGCGTAAGAAGGATTTTTTACCTTGCTGTCATAGGAGTAGTAAACAAGAAGAATTCCTTCATTGATGACAAAAATTCCCGCAACCTTAAAGTCAAAATTGTCAAAAAAATCGTTTCTTGGATTTAAAATTGGTTGTTTTGCTATATTCCAGGTTTTTAAATCAGCGGAAAAAGCTATTTTTAAAGCTTTTTTGCCAAAAATGATTGCGTATTTATCATTATGTTTAAAATTTGGTATTACCATTCCGGGCTCTCTGATTCGGGCTACTTTGTCAATTCTGTTCCATGTAAGCATATCGCTGCTTGAGGCAAGATATAAACTTTGCTGTTTTTCTCCCAGAAGCCGGTAAGTTAAAAAATATCTGTTTTCAAAGATCGATACATAAAAATCTTTAAGTTTTTCTGAATTTTCCCCGCCTTTTCCGCCTGTTATTATTTGTACGTCTTCATGATATCTGCTAAAGTCTGTTCCGTTCAAACTTTGGTCTATTTTCAAAGAAGTGCCATCATTGAAAAATAGATTGTAAAACAAAAAGGCCTTATTATTTGTTGAAATAACTCCCAGGGCGCGGAATGTTTTTTGATTTAAATTGTTGTCCATGTTCTTACAAATTTATACAGCAACCGCATCTTAGGCTTAATGCTTTAACAAAACACAAAATACAACACAAACACTCTGTTTTATGTTGCGAATTTTAATTCAAATTCACTTATTAATTTATCTTAGTTTTAATTTTAATTCCCAGCAAGCTTAATAATTTCCCCTATATAAATAGTACACCTATAAAAGGGTAGATTGTCAAGATGTAGTTTTGGATTTATTCAAATTAAAATACTTCTTGACAAAGTTTAGCAGTCATGCTATCATTTTGCTAAATTGAAATTAAGGATACTACTATGTACGATTTAACTCAAAGACAGATAGAAATTCTGAAAAAAATAATAGAGGAATATATTAATACCGCCGAGCCTGTCGGATCTGAAACTCTTGAAAAGAAGTTTGATTTAGGAGTATCTCCAGCCACAATCAGAAATGAAATGGCGGAAATGATCAAGCTTGGGTATCTTAGCAAGCCTCATTCCTCAGCCGGAAGAATACCCACCAGCAAGGCTTTGAAATTCTACATCAATCAACTCATGAAGGAAAAAGACATGACGGTTGCAGAAGAGGTTCAGGAGAAAGAAAAAGTTTGGGATTTGAGAGATAATGAAGATAAATTTTTAAGAGAGTTAACGCATGATTTAGCCCAAAAAACCAAAACTTTGGCGGTTTCAACGACCAATGATGGTGATATTTTCTTTTCCGGCTATTCCAACATACTTGATATGCCCGAGTTTTACGATATAGATATAACACGCAATCTGCTTAATCTTTTAGATGATTACCGTTATTTTGATTCCGTGCTAAGAAGATTTGAAAATGATTTTGGGATTTTTTTGGGTGATGACTTGCAGGAGGATATTTTAAAGCCCTACTGTTTTGTATTTTCAAAATTCCAGACCCGCCAGAATAAAGCTGGATCAATAGGTATTGTTGGACCAATGAGAATAAAATACGATAGCATAGCACCGGTTGTCCGCTATTTTGGAGATTTGGTAGATGAAATAGCCGACTGGTAAATAATATGGACGATAAGGCAAACAATACAAAAAAAGAGGAAGTAAGACAAAATCCTAAACAGACAGACGCGCACGGGAAAAGTGATAAAAAGGTTGAAGAATTAAATAAAAGGATAGATGATCTTGAAAATCAGCTTAAAAGAGCAGTGGCGGACTACAGGAATTTTGGTAAAAGAATAGAGGAAGAAAAACAGGAATTTATTAAATTTGCGAACAGGGATTTATTATTGAGACTTTTTCCTGCTTTTGACGCTTTTATTATTGCGGAAAAATATGTAAAAGATGAGGGTTTAAAGCTAACACTCAAAAAATTAACAGAAGTTTTGAAAGATGCAGGAGTTGAGAGAATAGAGGTACAGGGAAAAGAGTTTGATCCTTTACTTATGGAATGTGTTGATACAATTGAAGGAGAAGAGAATAAAGTGACTGAGGAAGCAAGGCCCGGATTTACTCTTTACGGCAAGACTTTGCGGCCCACTCAGGTAAAAGTAGGTAAGAAAAAGGGAGAGAAAAATGAAGAAAATGAAGATTTGGCAAAAGAAGCGCTTTAATTAAATAAATACCTTTGATTTTTTATTTATAATATTTTATATTTATAATATATGGCAAAAATTGTAGGAATAGATCTTGGAACAACTAATTCGGCTATAGCTGTGATGGAAGGCGGAACTCCTAAGGTAATTTTTTCTGCCGAAGGAAGAAATGTCACGCCCTCCGTTGTTGATCCTGTTGATAGGGTTGTAGGAGACGTGGCAAAGAGGCAGATGATTTTAAAGCCCAAAAAAGTAATTTTTTCAATTAAAAGACTTGTAGGAAGAAGATTTAACGATCCCTCTGTTCAAAACGATATCAAATGGCTTCCTTATACAATAAAGTCGGGCCGTGACGGAATGGCGGTTGTTGAGGTTGACGGAAAAACATATACACCTCAGGAAATTTCAGCAATGATCCTGCAAAAACTGAAAAAAGATGCGGAAAGCTACTTGGGTGAAAAAGTAACTCAGGCAGTTATCACGGTTCCTGCTTATTTTGATGATGCTCAAAGACAGGCAACAAAGCAAGCAGGAGAGATTGCGGGACTTGAAGTATTAAGAATTATAAATGAGCCCACTGCGGCCGCTCTTGCCTACGGGCTTGATAAAAAACATGTGCATACGATCGCGGTTTATGATCTTGGAGGAGGAACTTTTGATATTTCGGTGCTTGAACTTGGTGAGGGAATATATGAAGTAAAGGCAACAAACGGGGATACTCATCTTGGCGGAGACGATTTTGATAAAAAAATTGTGGATTACCTGGCGGAAGAATTTAAAAAAGAAAACGGAATAGATTTGAAAAAAGATCCTCAGGCTCTTCAAAGGCTCAGGGAGTCTGCTGAAAAGGCAAAAATAGAACTTTCTACCTCGATGGAAGCAGAAATTAATCAGCCCTTTATAACAATGGGTCCCGGCGGACCGTTGCATCTTACAACAAAACTTACCCGCGCAAAACTCGAGCAATTAATAGGTGAGCTTATAACAAAAACTTTTGGTCCTGTCAAAGCATGTCTTAAAGATGCGGGAGTGGATGTAAAAGATATTAATGAAGTAATTATGGTTGGAGGAATGACCAGAATGCCAAAAGTAGTTGATGAAGTGACCAAGTTTTTTGGCAAGGAGCCCAATAAAAGCGTTAATCCTGATGAGGTGGTAGCAATCGGTGCTGCGGTCCAAGCCGGAGTTCTGGGCGGAGAAGTAAAAGATGTTCTTCTTCTTGATGTTACGCCTTTAACGCTTGGCATAGAGACTTTAGGCGGAGTAGCAACACCTCTTATCAGCAGGAATACCACAGTACCTACTAAAAAATCTCAAGTGTTTTCAACTGCTGCAGATAATCAGACACAGGTTGAAATAAATGTTGTTCAGGGTGAAAGACCTTTGGCCTCAGATAATAAATCCTTAGGCAGATTTATTTTGGATGGTATTCCTCCGGCTCCCCGCGGAGTTCCGCAAATTGAAGTTACGTTTGACATAGACGCGTCTGGAATTCTTTCAGTCAGCGCGAAAGATATGGCTACGGGCAAAGTCCAAAGCATAAAAATAACCGGTTCAACAGGTTTGAATAAAGATGAGATAGAAAAGATGACCAAAGAGGCAGAGCTTCATGCGGAAGAAGACAGAAAGAAAAAGGAAATGATTGAAGTAAGAAATAACGCGGACAACCTTATATTTACTTCAGAAAAAGCTCTTAAAGATGAAGGAGCAAAGATTTCTGAGGAATTAAAGAAAGAAATAGAAGAAAAAATAAGCGCGCTTAAAAATGTATTAAATACCGCCACTAAGGAAGAACTTGAGAACAAAACACGTGAGCTTTCAGAAAGCCTGCAAAAAATTGGTGAGGCTATGTATAAAAAAACCGAAGGGACAGCTCCTAATCAAAATCAGGAGGAAGTAAAAAAGGAGGGTAAAGACGAAGAGAAAAAAGCTCAGGAGCCGATGGAGGGGGAAGTAGTAGATTAAGAAAAAAATATTAGATAGAATATAAAAAAGGGCGCTTAACAGGCGCTTTTTTGTTATAATAATGATAAATCAAAAGGAAAAATATGGATAATAAAAGGGATTATTATGAAATTTTAGGCGTTGGTAAAAGCGCCCCAGTTGATGAAATTAAAAAAGCATATAGAAAACTTGCTTTGGAATATCATCCGGACAGAAACAAAACTAAAGAAGCTGAAGAAAAATTCAAGGAGATAAACCAGGCTTATGAAGTGCTT
>MFNJ01000043.1 GCA_001782015.1 Candidatus Levybacteria bacterium RIFCSPHIGHO2_01_FULL_36_15 | reverse complement strand
ACGGCTTTGGACAAGCTTAAAAAGGCAGGCAGAAGGCTTGCGATTTTGACTTCAAGATCATTTTCTGAGGTAAAACATCTTTTGCTCAAGAGCCATTCTTTAAGCAATAGGGTAGAGAAATTTTATTATATAGATAATTCAGAATATTTAAAGCCCGATCCACGAGCATTTGGCCAGATACTTAAGCATTTTAAAGCAGAACCGGAAGAATCTATATATGTAGGAGACGCGGTGAGCGACGCGGCTGCTGCAAGAGGAGCGGGACTTTCTTTTATTGCGATTTTAGAAAGTGGCTTGCGGACAAAGAAGGATTTTAATAAGGTAAAAGTGGATCTGTTTGTAAAAAAGTTTAAAGATATTGTTCCATTTATTCTGCAAAATCATCCCGATTTTTAAAATATTGATTTATGTTATTTGCAGCAATTTCTCTATCCCAGGAAGGGTATTTAATCTGCCCTGATTTTATTGATAGATCTATTTGTCTAAGTAATTCACGAGTGGTGCGGATATGTGATTTATTAAAAACATTAAAGAATAAAGGTAAATAAATGTCATCGATCATGTTCATGTTTGTTTCAAGCGGGCGTTCGGGTTCTAATTCTTGGTATACCTCAAGAGCTGCCCAGTAAAATCCATGGTTCCGGTTCATATGCATTCCCAAGGGAAATTTATAATCATCGTATGTTTTTGCTTTGGAAAACAGTTCAAATGCCTTATCATTAAGCTCAACTCGTGTGTATTGTTCTCCTTCCAGCCCCCATGGTTTAACAGTAAATCCTTGCGGTGTAACTCCTTTTAAAACGTGACTTAGTGAAACCGTTGAGAAACCCGCTATTTTATCACTAAAGTCAGGATCTGATTCAATAAGCCTATCAAATTCTCCAACGGTATAAATTCTGGGGAAATTATTGTTTACTGTTTCCTCTCTTTTTCTTTCTGGTCTTTCAGCTGACATAAGGGAATATTTTACAAAAGAGAAAGTAAGATGTAAATCTGTATTTTTTCTTAATTCGAACAGATTTTAAATAGCGATGGGTTTTGATTTTGATCCCCATAGATTTTCAAATGATCTTTCCAGATTTGATCTTAGATGTGAAAAGGTAAAACTATATGGACTTCTTCTGTCTTTCATACCAAGGATAAGTTGCCTCAATTGTTCTCTTGTTCCCACAAATACATGCGTGTGATTTCTGATAAATTGCCCTATTGAAGGGTCAACTAGTACTTCTATATCACTCTCTTGTACAACAACATAACTGTGTAAAATAATTTCGGATTTCTTGTCCGGTACATTTATTATTTCTGCGCCTAATCCTTTTTCCTCTAATTTTGGTTTAAGAACTCCACTTAAAGTGTCACATAGACAATAAAAATCCCGCCAGCTTAACTTTTTGTCTACCTTTCCAGGATCTGTGGATAATCTTCCTTGAAATCTGGCCGCTTCTGGCGGTGCGTTTTGGTCAAAGGACGTACCAAGAATATCTTCTACGACATTCTTAACTTTTAAAACAGTTGCCTCCTGAATTGCTTCAGGAGGAAAAGATTGCTCCAAAGGCCCTTCGCGAAGATTCATAATATAGGATTATATAAAGAATAAGCGAAGTAATCAATACTTTTGAGTATTCCCTTACTTTTTTTATTCAGTATATTTACCCTTTTCTTAAGGTGTTTTGATAGGGTGTGGTTTATATGTCTAAAGAGGAATTTGAAGGAAAGCAACTTTTTGGATCAATTCATAAAATTGCACTAAGACATGTTATAGATAGAAATGGGCGTTGGAAAGTCAACAGATACATTCCCGGTCCCACTAAACCCGGTTTTTACCCTGAAGAATTTATATCAACCCGTATTGGAAAAGGTCAACTTAAAAAAAGATTTTCAGAAGCGATCGAAAAATATGAAGATTTATTCAGATTAAGCGTAGGATCGGAGTTGGATGGGGGATCAGGGCAAGTCTTTGGAAAAAGAGTAGTAGTAGGATTAGATAAGTTAGAAGGAAATAATACACCAAAAAACGGCCGTTCCAACGGTTACAGTAAATAATTGAGTTCTGCTCTAAAATCCAAAGCTAATCTTTGATTATGTTTGAATTATTTCGTAATACAGTTCTCTGTTAACTTTCTCAACATGCATGCTTGAGAGAATGTTTTTGAAATCCGGCGGTAGGGGAGCTTTGAATGTAAGCCTGTCATTATGTCTTGGATCAGTCCGTGGCCGCCTGAAAGACATTTTATATGCATGAAGCATCTGCCGCGGTGCGCCGGAAAAATCAGAATTATATTCTCTGTCTCCCATTATGGGAAAACCCAAATGACTTGCATGGACTCTGATTTGATGAGTTCTTCCGGTAAGAATCCTTACAGCTACAAGAGACCAGGGAAAGCCTTGAGAATCTCTTAGTCCGGCAAGTTTACAAAAAGCGCTAGCAGAGTATTTTGCGTTTCTGGTTTCCGCGTCTTCTGCCCGGACTACTTCCATGTGACGTCTATTTGTGACAGGTTCTTCAGAGGTTTCAGGCTGGATTGGAGGAGCCATAGGGGCAACAATTCCTGCAATTTTATCAGGCCCTTCACCTTGCACTAACGCAGCATAAATTTTATTTACTTCATGTGCTGTAAACTGACGTTGCATACTTGCCCTTGTTGGTCCGTTATTACCCAAGACCAAGACGCCTGATGTATCTTTGTCAAGTCTATGGACAGGAAAAATGTTGGGATTTCCTGTAGCCTCTTGTGCTAATTGTGTCACTGTGCAGTATATTCCGTCCGTGGGAAAACCCGCGAGTTTATTAATAACTAAAAGATCAGGATCATCATAAATAACGTAGTCGGCAAAATGTGTCAAAAAATCATCTGCCCTTTTTGCCAAATTTCTTAAAGGGCTATCTGCAGGCAGAGCCATTTGTTCTGAGTACCAAGCCCTAAATGAAGCTTTTGGTTTTGGAGTTTCTGTGCCGTGACCGTTAGGTCTGATAAATTCAGTCATAATAAAATTACGCAACAAGCAATTATAGCAATTATTATCTCAAAATACAAACTATAGGGTTAAAACAAAGAGAATACCAAAATCCGTTGTTATCAGAAATGAGCAGGTTTTTACTTATCTGGTAAAAGCAGCAAGGTATGTGATGATAAGAATTCCAAAGAAAACAGCCACAAAGTTATGTAAATGACTAATCTTAAAGCCTTTTTTGTATTTTTTTCCTCCCAGAATATGATAAAAGCCCTGTAACCAAAGGTAAGAGAACAGACTATTGCTGATAAGACAAAAATAACAAGAAGAAGCGTTGGGCCCAGGAAGGACTTCATGGTTGGAAACCAGCGGTTAGCATTCCAGAAAAAACTCCGACCAAAGAGCAATAAATTGTAAGCGCCATTGCCTGAAGAAAAGCAGTAAGTCCAAGAGAAAGTTTCTTCATAGAGTTATTACCTTCCGCCACTTTTTCTTCTCCGTTCTCTTTCTCTGAGTTGTTGCTCTCTTTTAATTTTTTCAAGCTCTTCTGTTATTTCCATTTCCGCAAGCTCATCGGGAGTTCCTTTTAGGTTTCCTGCTTTTCTTCTTATTTCCTGAATTTTTCTGTTGGCAAAATCTATCGCTTCGTCTCCTGTTGCTTGTGCTTTTCCAATAGCTTCTCTTGTCCGCTTTGCTGTTTCTTCTACCTGTGGGTTCAAACCTGAAGTTTGTTTTTCTGTGGAGGTGCCTGATGTTTCTGAAGGAGTTTCTGATTGCTGTTCTGGATTTCTTTTTCCTATACCAAATCTTTTACCAAGCCGCCCAAAAATTCCCCCCCTTTTCCTTCTTGAAAAGACTCAGGCTCTTCGGGTAGATTAACCTTAATAACTTTACCGGAATCTGTTTTTTCATCCCTGGGAACCCTTCTTACCTCTGCATCAATATAATCTGATCTGTCACCGCTCATGGTTAAATGATACATCTTAAATAACGGGAAAGTTAACAAATAGTTGTACTAATTTTACAGGCCTTGAGTAACTTTGTTAGAAGGTATTATTATACTAATTTTGTTCAATTTTAACTTTGCCAAAGAATTTCATATCTAATAACTTTTTATCTTCCGTTAAGAAAATATCACATTCTGCTTCTGCTGCAGAGTGAAGTTGAGTATTGTCTTCAAAATCAGATGTAGGACCAAGTAGTGCTTTATCCAGGATATTTCCAGAAAAATCTACTATCAGAAACTTTTCTCTTTGAGCAAATACAATTTTATTAGGTAATTTGATTTTACATACATAACAGTAAATATGAAAAGACAGAATAGAAGTATAAACACTATGATTTTCTAAAGATTCAATGATCCCTTTTTCAGGTTTTCTATGAATAGCATCAATAAAGTAGTTGGTGTCAAGAAAGACCTTTGCCATATTTTACCATCAGGTGTTTTCTGTAGTTTTTTCCCCGCTCTCTGTAAGTTATTTTTGGTAAATTAAGTTTTTTTGCTAATTCTTTCAATTCATTGATGTCGGCTTTTGTTAAAGCCCTAGTTTCTTGTTTAGGTCTAATTTCTCCGATAATTTTAGAACGATGTAGAAGATTGACCGTGCCTCCTTCTTGCAAAGTCTTAACAAGCTGCTTAGATTTTGTTCTTAAATCGGTAGTGGTAATGTAATTCATATACATTTGAATATACATTTAAATATACATTTTGTCAAGAAGAAAAATATGTAAACTGATTAAATCATATTGGCAGACCACGCCCATGTAAACTACATGTAGCAGACCCTAAGTAACCTTGTTAAAAAGTATTATATTTTTGATCAACAAGTACATAACGATCAACAGCAGCCGGAAGATCAAAGACGCCGTACTTTCCAAAATTTCCTTTAAGATGGGTAGCAAAACCGTTTTCTTTGATTTCCGTAGCTGGAATACCAAGATAACCAGTAACTAACTCTGCTTCTTTTCTAGTAAGCGTTGTTAATAAAACTGGTATGTGGGGGTATGTTTGTTTCAATTTTTCGAATACCTTTTGCCATTCAGTATTTGGCGTATTCTGACCGCTTTCTTCATATAAAAATACGTTAGGATTTCTGATGATTACTAAATTGGGGGTATAAGCAAACGGCATGTCATCCGCCAGATCTCTTATTCTAAATTTCAGTCTTGGATCTGGTGGATTATATTCATAAGCTTTTTGGATGGCTATCGGGTTTTTGTCGTACCCTGCAAAGCTTTCAAGCCTTTCTCCAAAGTGGTTCAGGCAAGCTGTAGCTTCTGGCGCATCACCGCAACCAAGACCAAACACAGCTATTCCTTTATCAGCAGGTAAAGGTAAATTTAACGATCCCAACAGTTGTTCAAAATCTCTTGAGACTTCCGTAAGATCAAGGTTGCTTGGATTAATTTTACGCATGATTTCTAATGCTCTTTGGTTTATCAATTCCACTTCTTCTTTGGAAATTCCTACTGTATCTAATTCTCTTTGCAGAGATCCCCGCGTTTTTAAACGCGGGGGTGAATGCATGCCCGGAGCAAAGCTCTTGCTTTGCGGAGGCAAAAATGGC
>MFNJ01000042.1:22731-23381 GCA_001782015.1 Candidatus Levybacteria bacterium RIFCSPHIGHO2_01_FULL_36_15 | reverse complement strand
ACTCCTTGGTTACTTTTTTCACTCTATCACCTCCAAACCCTGCCTGAGAGTCTTAGAAGTATAGCAAATTTACAAAATTAATGCGTAAGCCCTGAATTAAAATTGATTTATGGGGAATTTCTGTTTTTCAACCACCATGTCTTGAGTGAATTAAGCGAGGCACTTGAGATCATATAGGCAACTGCCGGAATAATTGCTGACAGAAACGGTTTGTCTGCGCCGATTGAGTAAAGAAAAATCAAAATCAAAATGTATGTAGAAACCGCAATCGCTATCCTTCTTGTCCAGCTTGTTTCCCAAGCTTTATCTTTTTCTACCCTTTTATTTCTCTCTTTTATGCTCTCAATTTCTTTCTTGAACTTTTCAATCTGATCCATCAATTAAATAATATCAAAAAACAAAGTGAAATAAAACAAGCATAGGAAACAATTATAAATAATTATTTGTTATTAAATTGCCATATTCTTTGGGCTAATTAATTGATATCGAGAAACTAATTGATACGAACATAATAATTGGTCTAATTGTGAATCTTTTATTGATTTAATTTATATTAAACTTTACTTATATATTTACTATCCTAAATTAATCTTTCAATCTTGTCTAACAGATAGTTAAGTTCAAATGGCTTCTCAACAAAGTGATCTACG
>MFNJ01000042.1:0-22700 GCA_001782015.1 Candidatus Levybacteria bacterium RIFCSPHIGHO2_01_FULL_36_15 | reverse complement strand
TCCTCCGTCGCTTCCTGAAATACGAAGATCAAGAAGTATAAGGTCTGGGATACTGCCATCCAAAATATTTTTAGGATTTTTTACTTTTGAAAGGGTTTCTACCTTATAACCACACTCTTCCATGCAGATTTTTAACGCTTCCAGAATTGCTGTGTCATCATCAATTATTAATATTTTTTTAGCTGTTTTAGTCAAAATTTAACCTCCTATTATTTTTATCAAAAGGTATTGAAAATTGAAATACCGACCCTTTATTTACTTCGCTTTTCACCCATATTTTACCCTGATGCCCCTTAATTATTTGTGATGAAATATACAGCCCCAGCCCCAACCCCGGATAAGTTTTGCTTTTTTTTGTATTTACCTGGTAAAAACGATCAAATATTTTATTCTGCTCATCTTTTGGTATTCCCATACCAAAATCCTTAACTTTTACTGTTGCCCAATCTTTATCTTTTGTAAGCTCTACTATAATTTTATTCTTATGGCCATTTTTAGAATATTTAACCGCATTTGAAATAAGATTAATAAGTACCTGTTTAATGCGATCCCGATCGGCATATAATTTTTTGTTTATGCTTCCGTCTAAAACAATATCATGAGTGTTATAAATCTGCTGCAAATCAGCAATTGTATCTTTTATGAGACCATCCAGAGAAACCGATTCTCTTTTATAAGACAGCTTCCCCACCTGAAGTCTTGATAAATCAAGAAAATCGCTGATAAGCTTTGCTAATTTATTCAGTTCATGATCAACCTTATCTAAAATAGCTGAATACTCTCCTTCACCTTTTTTAACGGATTTTCTTTTTAACAGTTGTATAAACAATTTTACACTGGTAATGGGAGTCTTAAGCTCATGGCTTACAATAGAAACAAAATCATCCTTTCTTTGCTCAAGCTGTCTTCTTTGCGTAATGTCTCTGAATATAAGTACCGCCCCTATTAAATGCCCCCCTGGATCACAAATGGGCGCCGCGCTGTCATCTATAGTAATCTGATTCCCGTTCTTTTTTACAAGAACAGTATGGTTCTCAAGACCTACTATTTTATTTTTGAGTATTGCTTTTTTAACCGGATTTTGAGCCTTTTTCCCGGTTTTCTCATTGATAATATTAAAAACGGATTCAAGTTTTATTCCAATAGCATCATTGTTAGCCCAGCCCGTCAAATATTCCGCAACTTTATTCATAAAGGTCACATTGCCCTTAACATCAGTCAAAACCACCGCGTCTCCTATGCTTGCCAGAGTTACTTGAAAATGCTGCGCCTGAGCATATATCTTTTTGCGTAAAGTTCTTTCTGTCTCAACTAAAAAACTTATTATTACGCCTTCTGATACATAAAGTACAGTGTGAAGGATTGTCCAATTATTGATCTTTATTTCATATTGGGGAGGGAAAAAAAGATAATTCACTAAAATCGCGGTAAGAAGAGTTGAAAATAAACCCGCAGCAAGTCCGGCATATAAGGAACTTACTATAACTGCGGATAAAACAAGTAGATAGGGAGTCTCAAAAGGGGGTAAGAACAAATATTTTAGAAGAACCATTATTACCGTAATTACAAATGTGAAAATATAACGAAATAAAAAAGAAGACTCCAGTAGTTGTGAAAATTTATTATGATAGAGGGTTATTGTTTGAGGGAATAAACTGCCTGAATGGTTTTTATATTTATCAAGAATACTTTTGTATATTGGGTTATTTTTCATTTTCTTACTTAATAAATATAATTGGATTGTAAAATATAACTTTTATGAAATCAAGGTATTATTAAACCTATTTATTTTAACATCTATTCTATATTAAGAATAAAAAGTTAATATCTGATTGAATTGACAAGAAGAATAACCATTCAGAAAATCTGAAAACTTACCAATTTCTTACATAATTATTAAGTTTTTCTTACAAAAAGTTTTTGTAATTTCTTACTTGATATTATATCTGAAAACCTTTATATTACTAAAAACAGATATGAAACCACCTGAAGCGTTAAGAACGCAAATAGTTCAAGCTCCTAAGTTAAATGGAAAATCAAACGGCAAAGAGCCTAGACTTGGCCAAGTAAAAACAGTCTGGGCAGGTATCCTAAGTAAAGTTGGTGTAAAAAATGATGGCCAACATCTTAGTAAAAAATCGAACAAAGAAGAGCCTAAAGTCCCCAGTTATCAAAGAATAGGTGACGCCAACTTTAGTCTTGAAAAATACGGAGCCTCAAAACCCTTCACTCTGACAGAAGAAGAACAGGTATCGTACTCTGTAAGCACGCCTGTAGTTGTAGCCCGTAATCCAGCCAATATCGAACCTGGAATTTATTTTGAAACCCGGCTTACACCTGAACAGTGGGATAAAAACATGAGGGGAAGAATTGCCGTGAGACGGGCTATTTTTGCAGTTCTGGAAAAAAGTGATCAATTGCCGGAAGAGCATTATATAGAAGGCCACAAATTTCAGACAGACGGACACATTGTTATAAAAGTGGAAATCAAACCTATAAAACTCCAAAAATAATTTCCGCCTAAACTTCCAAGCTGAATTATTACCCAAAGCGCAAAATTTGTTGAGAAACTGTTAAGTTTTTCTCATGTAACAAAAGTTTAAAAATATTAAGATACAACACGTGAAAGAAGTATCTAACGGTTTAAATGAGAAGGAACGTTATTTTTCAAGAGATAAAGCGAAACAATATGCGCTTGACTCGCTTACAGACGGTGCTGCTGTAACCGGAGTTTTCTTTGAAAACTTCTGGAATCACTTTGAAAGAAAAATGAATCTAAGCGGAAAAACCAAAGCATTCCTGATTGAAAAATGCGGAATTAGTCCTCTTGTAATGCAAATCTTCTCCTAATGAATATCCACTATTCTTTTAAGCGCACCTTTTGCGCGTGGAACTGGAATGTCGGGGTGCGGTGCTTCCTCTGGTGGGCCTTTTTGCCTCTACGATATGCCTATTTATTATCTTCATTACCAGTTGGTGTCTTAACAGATCAGGAAGACCATCATGTCCTTCTTCAAGGCTTGCGACTCCCGCATCTGAGGCACTCTGAAACATCATGGGATCGATTCTACGTGAAGGCGCAGGCTTCTCAGGATCCCTTTTTTTTCTAGCGCCTGGAACAAAGATGGGTACTTCTTTATCTCCAGTTGCGCCAATAAATATTTCCAACTCTTTATCCATAAACAGAATATTATACCACATTTTATAAACTTGCGATATAACAAAATTTATGGCGATCTTCAAATTACTAAAGCATAATACAACAACTTGCCGGCAAAAATATTTCTTCACCAACCTGAACTGATATAAAAATGGCTCCTGTTATAAAGACACAACAAACACCTGCACAAAATACCTCATCGCCAAAAAATTGAAGTCTTCCATTAATCCAAATCTTTATTTTCTTGCACTAACCTTGTACCACACCAACAAGAACAGCAATAAACCTGACAAGAAAAATATCGCAGCGTATGGGGCGATGTAATTAACCATCAGTACACCCAAACCCAAAGAGCAAACTAATGTACCAAAGATTAAAAGTTCCAATTCGGCCGGTTTTGCATTTTTTAATTTTAGTATAATAGATATCTCACCTCCTTCTTATTTTATATTAGCATATTTTTATAAAATGCAACAAGAAGTTCTTTTGTGAATCTTGTGAATGGGGCGAATTTTAAAGCTCGGTATATTTCTTATGTGTCCCTTTTACCTTCTTGACAGGATATTTTTTATCGTTTTTTTTCATTTTCCTGTTAAATGTCTCAACTAGGTTGATATTCAAATCATGACTCATTGTTAAAATCCAATACAACACATCGCAAAGCTCTTCGCCTATCTTATCCTTGTTCTTCTTAATATGCTCTTTAATTTCCTTATCATTTTTCCACTGGAAGTGCTCAAGCACTTCTCCTGCTTCGAGCACCAATGATAATGCAAGATCTTTAGGATTATGGAACTGCTTCCAATCCCGTTTATCTCTAAACTCAATTACTTTTTTCTGTAAATCACGTATATCCATTCAATTTTAATTATATATGAAGTTCTACCTCCTTATTTTCTTTTAATAAGCCAGCCAGTACCAATGCTGAAAGAACAGTACTGGCATGATATTTTCTTTTAAAAACTTCCTTTTTCACGTCAGTAAGCTGAATTAGGATTATTTTTATCGATTCCTCTGTATCCTCAAGTTTGGGCTTTTGGATTTTTTCAACGTTTTTTGCTCTTATCACATAAACTCTGTGCGTGTCTTTTGTTGGATATTCATGCAAAATTCCGATCTGTTTAAAAATGCCTTTTCCAAAACCTGTTTCTTCAAGAAGTTCTCTTGTGGCCGCAGTAATTGGATCTTCACCTTCATTCATGTGCCCGGCCGGAAGATTAAATAAAAACTTGTTTACAGCGTATTTATACTCAGTTTCTGCGATCAGATTATTATCTTTGTCTGTTGCAACTATCATAACAACATCAGATTTCTCTACAACAGTATAATCTTCTATGATTTTCCCGCTTGGAAGCCTTACCTTATCTTCAAACACTTTAAGAAACGGGGAGCTGTAAACTGTTTTTCTTTTTAAGAGCTGCCATTTTTTGCGTGTCATCACATTGGATTATAGCAAAAGCAATAAACAAACAAAACTTGAAAGTGAAGCAGATATTGGTATCAGACAGAAGATTCGTTTTTTTTATCCTTTTTTTCCCAATATAGTTCTCCCTGCTCTTCCATTTCAGAAAGCCTCGTGTAATAATCAGGAAATTCATTCAGGTGAGCAAGAGCGATCTTGCCGGTTGTTATTGGATCATCGTTTGAAACATTTGTATGAGAGTCCACTAATCCATGCTCAAGTTCAACATCTAAACCCATCCTGAACTGCTCAACGTCAAATTTACTCCAATCTATACCCAACTGTTCCCCAATGATTTTAGCCTCAGTGCTACTAAACTTTTTTTGTATCATGTATGTTTTTTCCTCTTCCGATTAAATCAAAGTTACTAGTATAGTAAAGCTATTGCAATATACGAATATTATATTCTGAATTCTTTTGCAATTTTCTCAAAAATTTTGATCGCAAAGTCCAAATCCTGGTGTAATTACGTATACGCAAGCACTAAGCTTTCTGCCATAAAAATTTGCTCCTGGCGTACTTTATGCTATAGACAAAATTGTATAGAAAATTTTACCGACAGGCGCCTCTACCTCAACCTTATCTCCACGGCCTCTGCCAATAAGCGCTTGTCCAAGAGGAGAAGCATGGGAAATTTTTTTTGCATGAGGATCCGCTTCCCATTCTCCCACCAAAGTGAAAACTTCTTTTTTG
The DNA here is from genome assembly GCA_001782015.1 of Candidatus Levybacteria bacterium RIFCSPHIGHO2_01_FULL_36_15. Classification (GTDB taxonomy): domain Bacteria; phylum Patescibacteriota; class Microgenomatia; order Levybacterales; family GWA1-39-11; genus 2-01-FULL-36-15. The sequence continues at coordinate 17,385 of MFNJ01000042.1, read as the reverse complement.
CCTTTTACGGATACGGTGACCTGCGATCCAAGTTGGATTTTTGTACTTGAGGAGTTATTCTTGCCCTCAATCACTACAGCGTTTTTTAATATTTCTGTTAGCTCCTCGATTCTTCCATCAATCAGAGACAGTTCTTCCCGTGCGGCCGTATATTCCGAATTCTCTGCCAGATCGCCCATAGCGCGGGCCGCAGCCACACGCTCAACTATTTCCGGCCTTTTAATTTTAGCGAGTATCTCATGCTCATGCTTGAGCTCTTCCAAACCTTGTTTTGTTACATATATTTTTTTCTTATCCATAATAGTCCTTTATATAAAAAAACCTCCAATTTCTTTCCAAAAGGGAGGGTTATAAAAAAATAAATTCTGATCAAAACAAAATATACATTAAACAATCTAATATGTCAATGTCCTAGAGTATATGGCTTCAAAAACTGCGTTTTTGGGTTTTTTAAAATAATGTATTTTCTTGTTATACAGAACTATTCTACTATTGTAAGCATTCAGTATTTTGTCTTTACTGTTTTGCGGATGGAATTTTGCTAAACCTTTTTCAACCACTTCGGAAGTCATGTGCTTCTTCATATACATAAACTGAAAATGAAAGAAAATATTATTAATTACAGTTAAAAATGAGTTTCTCAAACTTTTTTCACTACAATTGTCTTTTAATTGGCTTGCATTAATATCTTTCATAGATAGACAGTTAGGCATGTATTCCAAAATCCATAAATTAGATAAAATAAATCTTTGATAGGTATATTCTTTATTAATAATTGTTTTCATCTGTATGATTTCATGAGCCGTAAAAAGATTCCTGTCCTTTTCTTGAATAGTAAGGCAATTTTGGCTTATAAACATGTTTAGGCATATTTTATCCTTTACCAAGATTCCAAACCTGTCTCTTTTTTCTCCCATTAGAACTAAAAGTAAAGAGGTTAAAAAACGCGTTAGCCATAAAGAGTTTTTTTCTGTAATTATAAAAAGGTCAATATCATCATTGTCGCTGCTGTTTTTCATGGACAAACTTCCGCTTATACCAATCAGTTTAATTCCGGTCATGTAGGAGAGCAATCTGCAGATTTTACCTGCCTTGTCTAATTTTCTTTCAGCAACCTTTTGCTTTTTTTCCCTATCTTGAATTATTTTTTCCCTACCCTTAAGAAAATAATACTTACCTTTTTTATAAATAAGCGGATGTTTTATCCTGCTTTTTAATAGACTCCGGGAAACTGGAAGATTACCTATATAATATCTCCAAATTTCTTCGAACGTTAAAGGATAGTCAAAAATATCCGAATAGCAGAGTGTTTTTATAAGAGAATCATGTATATTCTGCATGAAAAACTAATTTAGATGGAGCTTTTTACAAGCTTTATTTATCATACCTTAAAAAAGTTTGATTTACGCCTTGGGCCAGCGTGTCAATCGCTGAAGCGCTTGATAAGGCACGGGAATTAATGGATCTGATTGCATCGGCAAGATAGCCGTTAAATGCCGCATTCATGCTGTCGTCAAAAGTTGTTGAAGCAAAAGGTGTTGAAACAGAATCCTGCGCCAGTAATACAAACGGGTAAACCAAATTATTATATTTTAAAAGTTCCGCCATGTCCATTCTTGGATAAGGCTCGCCATACAGTCTTACTTTTGTCTGAGCAGTGTACATCTTTGCTAAATTTTCTTTTCTTGATAAAAATTTCAGAAGTTCAAAGGCTTCCTGCGGATGTTTGCTTTTGGAGGATACACCTTCTGCCCAGTAGCTTGCAATTGTCGTTCCTTTACCCGGCAGGTGAGGCACAGAAAAAACTTTAATCTGGATTTTGGGGTTAAGAGCTAGTATGTCGATCAGATCCCATGAGTATCCAAACATCATTGCCACCTTTCCTTTAGCAAATGCCAGCTTTGAATTTTCCATTGTATTATCCCAAACTGCATTATCCACAGCAAATGAAGTGTAATAATCAAGAGCATCCACGGAATTTTTATGCGTTGCGCCTCCAAGATTTCTCATGTCCGCCCCGTTTTGGACTAAAAGCATAGACAGAATATCGGAAGCATGATCTATATTATCGTATGTTCCCATAGCTATTCCTGCTGTTCTTATCTTTCCCTGGTCATCTTTGACTGTTAACTGGCGCGACACTTTTGATAATTCATCCCATGTTGAAGGAGGAGTATCTATTCCAGCTGCTTTTAAAATATCCGTATTGGCAATTAAAGCCAAGGTGTCTATTTCAAAAGGTATACCATAATATGCTCCGTTATAATTCATGTCTCTTTTTATAACATTGTAATACTGGGTACTTATCTCCGTTGAAGAAACCGCATCCAATGAAAGGGGAAGAAGAATATTTTTCAGTTGAACAACCCAGCTGTTATGAAATCTGAACACGTCCGGACCCGCATTATTGCTGATTCTGGTTGTAAGTCTATCTATATATTTGCCTAAAGATTTTATGTCCTGTTTCTGATAATCTACTTTTATGTTGGGATGCTCTCTTTCAAAGTCAGATAAAACTCCTTCCATGACAGATTTATCTTCCCATAGCCCCCAGTATGTAAGAGTTACTTTCTCCGGATTTATAGACTGCAGATTTGGCAACAAGACTTTTAAAACTAAAAATATTACGGCAGCAATAGCTAACCCGCCAAAAATAAATTTTAATATCTTCTTTAAAGAAATTATGTCAGAAACAAATTCCGTAGGGTTATTTGTTTGTTCGGCAGAACTGTAAACTACCTCGCCTGCTTGTGGAACATTTGCCTGATTTGGGTTTGCGGGATTATTACCTGGGTTATTATTATTTGTATTTGAATCATTATCCATATATAACAATATTGTCAGTTTAATTTAAATAAAATAATTTATAATTTAACTAACTTAATTATAGTATAATATTACAGCTGAAAAATCTATCCCTTACGTTTATTGTAAACTAATGAGAATACAAAAAACAATACCATTTAAAAGATTTCACTTGTCTGCATCGTCTTTATTTTGGTTTATTCTCGGTTTCATTCTGACTGCTTTGTTTTTAACAAGTTTTCTCTTCTCTTTATTGAAATATTTTTATCAGGGAAGAGCCTTTGAAGGAGTCTATATTGACAATATTTACGTGGGTGGAAAAACACGACAGGAAATAAAAGAGATATTTGAAAAAAAGAACCTGGAGAAAATGAATAACCATATAACTTTTTCTCTTGATGATAAAATCGCAACCTTTTCTGCCTCTGAAATAAATGCCGGTTTTGACGCCGGCCTAATGGAAGAACAAGCACATAGCCTGGGCCGTTCAGGAGACATGCTAACCAATCTTTATATAATTACCCACGCCTATTTAAACGGTATCTCCCTGCCAACGTCCTACAGCTATTCCTTTGAGAAAAACAGAGAAAAACTTAATCTCATACAAAAAGAAATTTATACGCCTCCCGTTGATGCTTTATTTACAGTGGAAAACAATAAAGTGATAGCTTTTAGGGAATCACAGAATGGTAAAACAATAGACTTTGATGAGCTAGATAAACAACTAAAGGCAAAGCTGCCCATCATGATGAGAACAGAAGAAAAAAATATTAATATAGATATCCCTATAAAAATATTATGGCCGGTTGTCACCACACAAAAAGCTAATCGTCTGGGAATTGTTGAGGTTATAGGAGAAGGAAAATCTTATTTTAGGGGTTCAATCAGCAACAGGATTCATAATGTAATTTTGGCCTCATCCAGAATAAACGGCATTCTGGTCGCGCCAAATGAAACTTTTTCTTTTAATAACGCTCTTGGAGACATATCCGTCTATACAGGATACAAACAGGCTTACATAATCAAAGGCGGTAAAACCGTACTTGGCGATGGAGGAGGAGTTTGTCAGGTATCAACTACTCTTTTTAGAGCCCTGCTTAACGCAGGCTTACCAATTACCGAAAGGCACCCTCATTCCTATAGAGTGGAATATTATGAACAAAATTCACCCCCCGGTTTTGATGCAACTGTTTTTTCGCCGACTGAGGATTTAAAATTTAAAAATGACACGGCAAACTATATACTTATTCAAAGTTCAGCTGATGAAGATAATTTAAGCTTGACGTTTACTCTTTACGGCAAAAAAGATAACAGGCAAATTACCATAAGTAAGCCCATTGTCATAAGCCTTGCCTCCCCTCCGCCTCCTACCTATCAGGATGATCCTAATCTTCCAAAAGGAGAAACAAAACAGGTGGAATTTGAAGCAATTGGCGCAAACGTAACTTTCAGTCGCAAAGTGGAAAAAAACGGAAAAACAATAATTAACGACATATTTTCATCAAAATACTCTCCCTGGCAGGCCATTTATCTAAGAGGAACAAAAGAGCAATAATTCTATTTTAAATTTGAAATTTAAAATCTTAAATATGAACAAAGTGATAAAATTTGAACAACTCGAAGAACTATCAAAAAAAATAAAGCAAAAAGGTGAAAAAATAATCCTTGTGGGAGGATGTTTTGATATTTTGCACACCGGACACATAAAATTTCTTAAAAGCGCAAAAGAACTGGGAGGAAAGCTTTTAGTAGCTCTTGAGAGTGATGAGTCTGTCAAAAGATCAAAAGGAGAAAAAAGACCTGTAAATAACCAAAAAGAAAGAGCGAATATCTTGTCAAATTTGCCTTCGGTTGATATAATCGTGACGCTTCCATTCCTTGAAGGCTATATGGACTACTATCGGCTTGTAGAAAAAATAAAACCTGATATAATTGCAGTCACAAAAGGGGATAAGAGAAAAAAAGAAAAAGAAAGACAGGCGCGAGCCTTTGGAGCCAAAGTGATCGAGACAGTTGAAAGAGTAAAGGATTTTTCAACTACAAATATTATTAAAAGACAAACAAATACATGAAAAAAATAATATTTATATATCTTTTATTGGTCGTTGTTTTGGGTTCTTTTGTTCTGATAAAATCTGGCTACATAAAGATACCAAGCTCTAATTTAACCCAAAACACTAATCAGGCTTATGTAGAGGTGAACAATAATAAAATTAAGCTTTTACTTGCGAAAACTCCACAGGAGCAGATGGCCGGACTTTCCAATAAAGATAAACTTGATGCCGAGTCCGGAATGCTTTTTGTATTTAAACAAAAAGATTATGTTCAATTTTGGATGAAAAATATGAAGTTTGCGATTGACATGATTTATATAAGCGATAACAAGATTGTTGATGTTTTTCAAAATCTTAAGCCGCCTTCAGATCAGAAGAGCATACAAATTTATAGACCCAGAGAAAAAGCTAATTTTGTTCTGCAGATAAATGCCGGACTTGCACAAAAATATAAAATCAAACCTGGAGACAAGATTACGCTTAAAAATATCAAATAAGTCATGAAGATCCTGGGAATAGAAACCTCCTGTGATGAAACTAGTGCTGCGGTAGTAGAGAAAAAAGATAAAAAAGTTTTTATTAAATCCAACGTTACTGCGTCTTCTCTTGCTTTTCATGCAAAAACCGGCGGTATAATACCAGAAACTGCAGCACGTGAACAGGTGAGATATATCATTCCTGTTGTGATAGAAGCTTTGATTGGAAAAGGGGACAATTTGACTCAGGAAGAAAAATTTATAAAAGCAAACGAGGTATTAAAGAAAGAAATAGACGCAGTTGCAGTAACAGTGGGACCCGGACTCATAGGCTCTCTTCTTGTTGGTGTGGAAACGGCAAAAGTTTTTTCCTATACACTCAACAAACCCCTTATTCCTGTAAATCATTTACTTGGACATATATATGCGAACTTTGTCACAAACTCAAAACTTAAAACTCAAAATTCAAAACTAAGTGAAACGCTTAATTTTCCTTTTATTGGTCTTATCGTTTCAGGAGGTCACACAGATCTTTTACTGTTTAAGTCGCATACAAATTGTAAATGGCTGGGCGGGACACGTGATGACGCGGCAGGTGAAGCGATGGATAAATTGGCCAGAATTTTAGGACTTCCTTATCCCGGAGGACCGGAGATTGAAAAAAGGGCAAAAAGCGGAAAAAAAGGAGTATATAATTTCAAAAGCCCAATGCTGGATTCCTTTGACTTTGATTTTTCTTTTTCAGGACTTAAAACCCAGGTTCCAAGAGAACTGAAAAATATTGATAAATTATCTGAACAACAGATTAACGACGTATGCTTTGCTGTCCAAAAAGCCATAGTGGATGTTTTGGTTAAAAAAACAGTGGGTGCCGCGAAAGAACATAATTGCTCAACGATTGTTATAGGAGGTGGAGTGTCCGCAAACCAAACCCTAAGAAATCAAATGTCTCTCTCCGCTAGACGCTATTTACTAGATGATAAAGTGTATTATCCTCAACTTGAATATTGTTCGGACAATGCTGCCATGATTGGTACCTATGCTTTATTTAACTACAACCCAAAACCCTGGAATAAAGTAAGCGCAAAACCAGAGTTATATTTTAGCTGATTTTTGGTAGCATTTTCTGAAATATTTTTATATCCCAATCAGCAACTTTCAGTTTTTCATCAAAAATAAAGCTTGCTTCTATTTTTTTGCCCTTCAAAATTTCCGGCAGCCAGTATCTTGCGTCATCCTACATAAAATTATATGGTATTTTGTTTTTGGCAAACCATTCCGGCCTGATTTCTTCTGATTCCTGTTCCTTGCCGTTCCATGTATTAGTTATAAAAACATGCACCTGCTGGTTCCAGCTTTCATCTTTAACGTGAGGAAAATAAAATTTTAATATTCCAATTTGCTTAAGGTTGATAATTTCAACATTGATTTCCTCTTTCACTTCCCTTGTTGCCGCTTGTTTAATCGTTTCATCAAGCTCTACTTTTCCGCCTATTCCCAAAAAATTTCCTTTTCCAAATCCTCTTTTCTTAAATCCAAGCAAAACTTTATTATCTTTTATTAAAAATACAACTGTCCTTTTTTTCAAAGGATTTTTCATAGTCTTAAGATAATCTGCTAACTTCATAAGCCGATTATAGCAAACAAAGTCAACGATATGATATCATTTCCATACAGTAGCTATGATTAATGAGAATTTTGTTAATTCTAAATTCATTTATAAGTTGTTTCGTGGGGATTTAAAACAAGAGGATATACATCAAGCGCAACTTCTTCATAAGGATGAACTTCTTTAATTGCTTTTATAATTTTATCCAAGTCTTTTTTATAACAAACAGTCTTTATTCTTTCTTCCGCTACTTCTTCTAACTTTCCTATTTGTCCAATTGCAGGATGCGCTGTTGGCAGCGGTATAAACCTTCCAATTCCTTTTACTGAAAAACTGCAATATTTATAGTCACCTACTATACCTGCTCCTGCTTCTCCCAGCACTTTCCTTACAATATCCGCGTGTGTTTGTGGAACAAAAACCACAAGCTTAACAATTTCCTCCTTCATGGATAAATTATATCATCTATCAATAAATTCCAGTTAACGAAAATATTCACTCAGGATCTTAGGGATCTTCTTCAAATCTACCAGATGATAAAGTCCAATTTACATAAGCTTCCCTGTCGCTTGAGGGTTCTTTTGACGCTCGCAAACAATTCATGCGTCCAATATCTTTCCTATCTTCAGGCGTTGCAGCACAAGATTCTAGTTGCTTCCGTTCTTCTCTGCGCCTTTCATATCGAGCATTAGGAAATTCTAAAAAAGGAGGTTTTTCGGGTTTGTCCTCTCCATGAATCAATATTAAAGAGGGTTTTGCTTCAACCGATCTTCTCATACAAGTGAAATATTATACCATAAATTATTTAAACCACTGAACTTGATTTTAGAATGAGAAGACTCTACTGCAGTTCTCTTAAATATTTAGGGTCTATTTGCGCCCATTCAATAATAAGCTGCATTTGATGATCCACTGCACGGTGTTTTGCTTGAAAAGTTGGATCACTGCGTTGAAGATATGTCATAAGTGCCAATTCCTTAAATCTCCCCCAGAAATTTTTTCCAAAAACCACCTGTAATGAATCATTAGTTTGTCTTAAAGCTCTTTTTGGCTGACTGCCAAAAGTTCTTTCCATCAAAGAAGCTATTTGTCTCTGTTCCCCGGATTGACATGCCCTAAATAATCCCTCCCATCCTCTTTCTCCTAACCTTTCTATCACTCCTTTAATGATAGCGCTGTTGTTGATGGCTCCGTCTATTTCCGGCTCACGTGCCTTACGCGGCAGATGAAAATATCTTAAGCCTTCCAAGGCAAGCGTATCAACAAATGTTTCATTTACTCCGTCAGACGCAGGATCTCCCTCATCCAGCATTTGTCTCATAAACCAAAGGTGCAGTATTTCATGCGCTATTGTCTGCTTAAATGCTTGGCCTCTGCCTTCTGTGGAGCGGACATAAAGAGAACGAGTACCAAAACTAGCATATCCTACAAGATCGTTAACAACCGCAGGATCAATTCCTTCCGGCTCGGCTTCCTCAATCATCTTTTGATTGAACGGCTCATCTTCTAAAATTAAAATGTTATCTCTGGTTGGCTGCCAACTGGAAGTTCTGTAGCGTCCAAAACGGTTTAAAAGATTCCGTTGAACGCCCACAACAATGTCAAATTCCCTTTGGCCTTCCTGCCTTTTTTGACCCTCTTCTTTACCCATATGTATCTTGAGATTATAACAAGAAATTACTTAGCAAGTCAAACTATAGGCTAAAGATTGGAGCTAAAATGTCATTCTTTTAATTAATAAATCAATGAAAATCTATAATTCTGGAAGCTTTACTTATCTTCTTTTATTTGTTTTAAACAAAATTCTACAATGTTTCTACAGCCTGCAAGAATCGGATAAGTTTTTTCCGGACTGAACGATTCTTTTCCCAAATCTTGTCCCTCATGATTTACCGCAACTCCCCCGGCGCCTTTTATTAAAGAATAAATCGCTCCAACCTCCTCAGCTCTCACGCACACTCCACCTACGCCTGCTGCCACATTGGAAAGCAGATAAGATAAATTACCAATAGTAGATCCTGTATTTCTTATAGATATTTTCTGAGCCAAAGGAGAATATTTTTCATATCCTTCTTTGTAATACAGATCTAAATAAATAGGTGTTGATTTTTGTATTTTCCAGTTTTCTTTTAATAATACCTTATTCCCCTTTAAGTCTGTTGTCTTTTTACCGTCATAAAGCCAGGCTAAATCTCTTGTGAACTCTAATGCACCTGCCGCAATTATATTTTCCAGTTTTGATTCTACGCCTTTATAAAAAGCTATTAACGTTCCAAAAGGAAACAAATTTTTGCCGATTTTATAATTTGTACTTCCGTCCAAGGGATCAAAAGCAACTAAAAATTTGGGGCTGGAATGAAAGTTGAGAGCTCCTATTTCTTCGGAAAAAATATTGACCGGAAGATTATTTTTTTTAATATAGTCAATAAAAGTTTTCTCTATCTTAACATCCATTGCGATTGACCGATCGCCTTTAACATTAATTGCTCCTGTTTCTTCTGTCAGAAAAGGATTATTATTAAAAACTTCTTTTGCCAGAAGCAACATCTCGTTAGTGTGAAAGACAAAATTATTATTCATTTATATTTAGAATTATATCAAAGAAATTAATAGATAAAAAGAAATTAACTTAATAAGGTTTGATCTATCAAGCTGAATGGGATGGGATTCGAAGAGTTAATCTAAATGTGTTAAAATAAAGCCACTTTATGGAAAATAATCTGCCTGTTATTTTGGTCCTCATTTTAGGTTTTGCTGCGATATTTATTTATTTAAACAAAAAGCTTTCAAACAAAAATTCCGATCAGACTCTTCTTGAATGGCTTAAATCCATGCAGGTAAGCCTGGATCAGGCAAATAAAACTTTAAACGAATCATTGAGAGACACAAACAAAAATATAACCAGCACGCTTCAGTCAAACACAAAAGACATAAATCAAAGACTTGATAACGCGGCACGGGTAATATCTGCCGTACAAAAAAATATTGGCGAAATGTCAGAAATTGGGCGGGGCATGAAAGATCTTCAGGAGTTTTTAAGAAGCCCTAAGCTGCGGGGCAACATAGGAGAGCAGGTTTTAAAAGAACTTTTGGGTCAAATGCTTCCCAAACAATCTTTTCATCTTCAATATTCTTTTAAAAGCGGATCAATTGTGGATGCGGCTATAAAAACCGAGGCAGGAATTATTCCGATTGATTCAAAGTTTCCAATGGAAAATTTCAGAAAGATGAGTTCATCTCAAAATGACAATGAAAGGAAAGGTTTTGAAAAAGAATTTGTCACAGACGTTAAAAAACACATTGACACAATTTCCAACAAATATATCCTTACAAACGAGGGAACGATTGATTATGCTCTTATGTATATTCCCTCAGAATCAATATATTATGAAATAATCAATAATCCGGCTCTTTTTGATTACTCTTCAGGCAAACGGGTTCTGCCTGTTTCTCCCATGACATTTTATGCTTATCTTAAGGCAATACTCATGGGCTTTGAAGGACAGAAAATCAGCAAAAAAGCTCATGAAATTTTATCCGGAATCCGCGCCATTCAAAAAGAATATGAAAAACTTGGGGAAAGCATAGATACCCTGTCAAAACACATAAATAATTCTTACAATATGGTAAACCAGGTGCAAGGCGGGTATTCAAAACTGGGAAGGCAAATCGTTACAACCTCAAAAATTGATGAGGAAGAAATTAGGCAACTGGAAAACTAATTCAATCCCTCTTCGCGAAATTATCCGACTGGTAGTCGTAAGATGAATAACTTTTTTCGCTTTGCGGGATTTCAACTCCCGACGAAGCGCTTTTAAGATTTCCCATGTGGAATTTTGGGGAGTTTCAATTTTTCAGGTTATCTAAATCGGAATCTTTTCTTACCCTATTAAATAATTTTAAAATTTTTTCAACCAGTTCTATAAAAAACGTTCTTTCATCCAAAGTAATATCTTCAGGCAGATTACTCCAGGCATTTTGAAGAAGTCTTAATTGCTTATCGTAAAATTTTTTCTTAAATACCTTTTTTGAAAGTGAGGTTATTATTTTATCCCTATTTTTCATAATTAATATCCTGGAAAATTTTCGGTTTTTATATTCTCCCTATCTATATTAAGCGTTTTCAAAACTTCTGACAATGCGGAAACCATAACAGAAGGCCCGGCAATAAAGTAGTAGGAACCGGAAATATTACTTACATATTTTTTTATTTTTTCAGCGTCTATTCTGCCGGTTTCCCCATCCCATGAAAGTTTTGATAGCTCGGGTTTGGTGACAGTAACTATGTAATCAAAATTATTTAATTTCTCCTTAAGGTTTTTAAACTCATCCATATATATAATATCATCTGAAAGACTAAAGGAAGCAATAATAGTCATGGATATATTCGTAATATTTTTATCCCTGGCATAAAGCGCCATACTTCTGAAAGGAGTGACACCTATCCCTCCGGCCAAATATACCCTTGGCCTTTTGTTTCTTGGGTCAAAAACAAAATTTCCATAAGGGCCTTGGTAAGCTACCTTTGCGCCTTCATAAAGCGAAACAAGATTTTTTTTAAAAGAGCTTTGAATAATTCTGGTAGTAATTATCAGATTATTTTCCGTAGGAGAAGATGTAAGAGTAAAAAAACGCATATTGCCCCTGCCGTCATTAATAGGCTGTTCCAAAACAATTCTTATATACTGTCCGGGCAGATATTCAAAACCTTCCGGCTTTGCAAAATAAAAAGAATATGCATCGGCTGATACTTTTTCTTTTTTTAAAAAAGTAAGATATTTCGAATCATTATCCATAAAACCTTACCTAATTTACAATATTTGTTCATTAATATCAAACTATTTCTTAAAATCAAAAATAATTGGCTCCATCACAGTTTAGCAAGTACCGGTAAATGAACACAATTACTGGTTGTATGAACAATTCTGCTTGGCAGAAGAGAAACATCGGCATCTACCGGCTGTAAACTGCCACCATATCCCACACAAGTAAAACAAACCCTTGCCCGGCATTTGTCTAAAGTTTTCATTCCAGGCGCTTTAACGCATTTTCCGGTCATAGGCTCTTTTATTCCCCATGAATAATATGGTAAGCCGCTGAATTTTTGAGCATTTTTGGAAAAATCCTCCTGAATAATCCATTTTTGTTTTTCTGAAGAATCAGAAAGTATTAATGATAGCCTTTTCTGCCAATCTGGCGAGTCGGAGAAAATAATCTGCTTTGCTTCCCTTCCTGAAACTGCCTTGGCTACCAGAGGATTCGGAAAAGTGCCATCAACAACTTCTTCCCAAGAAAAAATATGCCCCTTAAAAACAGGCTTTTTATCTGATTCAATAAGCCAAGTCCAAGGCAAGTAGGCCTGAAGCTCTTTTGCCCCACAGTTTTCCATAAAAACTTTGGCCATGAGTTCTTTGGCTCCCACTTTTGGAAATGCAGGGAACATGTCCATTTGACCGGAACTAACTTTTTCAAAAGCTGTTTGACCAAGTTTCCAGTTAACGTCTTCTAAATCATTATGTTGAAATGTCCTGTAAAGCACATCAACGCCCGCAAGTTTCTCAGCCGAATCTTCCGGTTTGACAATAACCATATCAACACCTGCTGCTTTACTATACTGACTTAGTAAAAAATAATCCATTAAGTAATTAATCCTTGCCGGCGGAATCAGGATCCCAATCTTCTGCCCGGGAAAATGCTGATTTAAAAACCCTGACATATTAGAGGCAGCATTGGAGTATGGCCAATCATATCCCCCCGGATAATCAAGGTTCTTTTTGTATACTTCCCTCAAAGCAGTTATTTCACCCTCCCCAACTGGCACTTCATTGTATTCGGCTATGGCCATTTTGCCGTTAGCAAGTGGTATAAAATCACCTCGTAAATAGAAAGGGGCATTGCTTTTCTCCCGACCTGCTCTCAACTCCTGAAACAACATTGTAGAATGAATCATTTGCGACAACTGCTCACCGGATACTAAAAAGTATTGCGGTGAAACCAGCCAAAGTTCATGCTTGGAGCCATAACCTACCCCTTCGGTCTTAAGATCGAATTCAAGCTTTTTACATAAAACTTCTTTGGGTACTCCATTTAGTGTTTCCATATCTTTGAGCAACAAAAAAGCCCTTGCAAGCTTCTAAAAATTCAGAAGCTCACAAGGGCCCCGCCAACTGGCGGAACGGTACCACCTTATTTCCTAACTGTTTCCATCCAATAAAAAATCTCTGTGTAAGCCTTGACAGAGTACAGTTAGCTCATTTTTGAACCTACTTGTCTTAAATACTTTTTTCGGTTCTGTGCTCAGAAGCTCTTTTCAATAAGCTGCAGATGTGGTGCTTTCAGCTGTCACCTTTGCTATAATCTACTTGCCTATCTACTCTTCTTCTTCAACGCACTATTCAATTGTAAAATTATTATAACACAAGAAATCCGATTGTCAATTAGTATTATAGGATTAAACTTATATAATTAAGGTGGCTGTATTTTGAAGCTGTTTATGGTAAAATTCTTCTGCCACACCCTTATGCAGCTTTCTAAATTCAATAAAGAACAAATTGAGGCTATCACGCATGGTGACGGACCGCTTCTTATAATTGCCGGTGCCGGAACCGGAAAAACAACCGTCATAACTGAAAGAATAAAATATCTGATTCTTGAGAAAAAACTAAAGCCTGAGCAGATTTTGGCTCTTACTTTTACGGAAAAGGCAGCTTCGGAAATGGAAGAAAGAATTGATAAGATAATGCCTTACGGTTATAGCTTCCTCTCAATCTCAACTTTCCATTCTTTCTGCGACAGGTTTTTAAAAGATGAAGGAATCAACATGGGAATAAATCCAAATTATAAACTCATGACGGAGGCAGACAGTGCGCTTTTTCTCAGGAAAAATATTTTTAAATTCAACCTTTCCTATTTCCGGCCGCTTGGAAACCCAATCAAATTTATTGAAGCGCTCCTGCAGCATTTTTCAAGACTCAAAGATGAGGACATATCACCCAAAGAATATATTCATTGGGCTCAAAGTCAAAAGTCAAAAGTCAAAAGTCAAAAATTAGAAGACGAGGATGAAATAAAAAAAACTCTGGAACTTGCAGGTACTTTTGAAAAATTTGAAGAATTAAAAATAAAAGAGGGAGCTATGGATTTTTCGGATCTTATTTCAAACGCTCTGCGGATTTTAAGAGAGAGAAAAAATATTCTCAAAAAATATCAGGACCAATTCAAATACATTTTAATAGATGAATTCCAGGATACAAATTACGCGCAGAATGAACTTGGAATCCTGTTTGCCGGTAATAAAAAAAATGTTACAGTGGTTGCTGATGACGATCAGGCAATTTACAGGTGGCGTGGCGCGGCACTTTCCAATGTTATACAGTTTAAAAACAATTTTCCCGGTACAAAGATTATCACTCTTACAAAAAATTACCGTTCTTCCCAGGAAATTCTTGATAGAGCGTACGACCTGATACAGCATAATAATCCAAATAGGTTAGAAATGCTGGAAAATGTTAATAAAAAACTGGTTACAAACCGTAAAACAAAAGAGACAGCAATAGAGTTTATACATACAAGAAGAGTTGACCAGGAAGCAGAAGCTATCGCAAAAAAAATAAAAGAGATACTGAAAAAAGAGAATTATAAATATTCAGATTTTGCTATTCTGATACGCGCCAATAGCCATTCTCAACCTATTACTCAAGCCTTAGCAAGAAATAAAATCCCTTATCAGTTTTTAGGACCAGGCCAACTTTTCCAGAAAGAAGAAATCAAAGACCTGATCGCATATCTTAAGGTTCTTTATGATCTTTCTGATTCTATATCATTATTTAGAGTCTTGAATATGGACATATTTAATCTTTCAGGGCGAGATATAAATCATTTAATCAGTCTTACCCGCCGCAAAAATTTGACCTTACTGGAAGTCATGGAAAAAGTTGAAGAAACTTATCTTAAAAATGAGGTCAAAGAACAAGTTAAAAAGATTTATCAAATGATTATGCGCCACATGGAAAGAGTAAAAAAAGACTCCGCGGGACAAATTCTTTACTTTTTTCTAACAGATACAGGTCTTTTTAATAAATATATTGCGTCAAACAGCGCGGCAGAAGAACAAACAGCACAAAATGTGGCAAAATTTTTTGACCGGATAAAAACTTACGAGTCAATAAACACAGACGGCAGCGTGTACGCTATTATTGACTGGATTGATCTTATGATGGAAATGGGAGACAGCCCCTTGATTGCTGAACTTGACTGGAAAGATTACAATGCTGTTAATATTCTAACCGTTCATTCAAGTAAAGGCTTAGAGTTTCCTGTGGTATTTATGGCCAATTTAGTCTCTGACAGATTTCCAACACGTGAAAGAAAAGAAAAAATTCCGCTACCTTCTTCACTTATTAAAGAAATTATTCCCGAGGGAGATTATCACACGCAGGAAGAAAGAAGGCTTTTCTACGTGGGTATGACAAGAGCAAAAGATCTTTTATTTTTTACCGCTTCAGATTTTTATAGCGAAACAAAACGTGAAAAAAAAATTTCTCCCTTCGTGTATGAGGCACTACCCTATGAATTAAAAAAGAAAGAGAAAGAACAAAAAGAACCAACTCAACTTTCTCTTATTGAAATGACAAAAAATTATGAACCACAGATTGCTGACAGCAAAACGGACAACAACAAAACTACTTTTACTCACAAAATTACCTATCTTTCTTATACGCATCTGCAGGCATTTGATATTTGCCCCCTTCACTACAAAGCACGCTACATATTGAATCTTCCGACTCTTCCTTCTGCAGCGCTTTCATTTGGAATTTCGATCCATGAAACACTTCAGGGACTTTACGGCAATTTAAAGCAGGGAAAAATTCTTTCACAAGAAGACTTAATTTTATTGTTAAAATCAAGCTGGAGACCCGAAGGCTATCAAAGTAAAATTCATGAACAGGAAATGTTTAAAAAGGGGGAAGGGATTCTAAAAGAATATATATTAAAACATTTTGATCCAAATAAAACTCCTTTGTCACTTGAGGTGCCTTTTTCATTCAACATCTCACGAAATAGAGAAGCTAAAAATCCAGATCCCGATTCTTTTATTAGAATAACAGGCAAGATGGATAGAATTGACAAGCTCGAGAAAGATGCAATTGAGATAATTGATTACAAGACCGGAAAAGCAAACGGAAATTCAAAATATTCATACCAGCTTCAGCTTGGTATGTACGCGCTTGCCGCGACAAGAATAGAGAGCCAGTATTTCAGAAAAAAACCTGAAGACATTACTGTCACATTATTTTACGTTGAAGAAGGAGAAAAGATTTCAAAGACAGTAACGGCAAAGGAACTTCAGGAAGTAGAAGAAAAAATTCTTGACAAGATCCACCAAATTGAAACAAGCAATTTTGCCTGCAGTAAAAACATTTTATGCGCAAACTGTGAATACAAGATACTATGTAATACTCAGTAACATTTTCGCGTTTGCCCAATAAAATTCAGCAAAAACACACATATAACTTGTTTGCACACCAATTAATACCGGCTTAAAAGAAAAAATTTAAACGAAACAATTATTTTTTTCTTCCCAATAGATTTCTAATTATGTTCCCAAGTACACCTGGTCTTCTTTCCTGCTGCGGCATAACTGCCTGAGGCGGCATAACAACATTCACATCCGGACCTGCAGGCATAATCGGAACGGCCGGAACTTCAACGGGCGCAGATAGTACAACAGGTGGAGCAACAGGCGCAGGCTCTGCAACTGGATTATTTAAGGGTGATTGAGCACTTTCTGCTCCTCCCATAAGTCCTGCCGGTCCGCCAAACGATGGACTTGCATTTCCTGGCTCTGCTGCCGGCAAAACTGGCTCAACTAGTTTTTCAGTAATTCCCGGTACTGCAGCTGCCCCAAATTGATCACCTTGCGACGTATTTGCTGCTTCGGGCACTCCTCCAAAAGATAGTGCAACTGGTCCCTTATCTACTGGACCAGATGATGCGCTTACGTCAGGCGCAACACCAACATCAGCTATACTTTCTGCCGGAACAACACCTTCCGCAACGCCTACGCTATCAACTTTTCCAGCAGGGGATACGGGCTCAACGGTTGCTTCAGCTGGCGGGGTTGATTGATCAATCGGCGCAGAAAATGCTGTTTGGCCAACTGCTCCTAAAATGTCCGTACTTTGTACCTGTTGTGGTTCAACGATAGGCGCTGCTATCGTAGAAGCTTCTGCCGCTAGCTGATTGTTCTCAACAGCAGGAGTCTTAGATTCTTCAACAACCGGCACTGATGGCACCTGTGGCGTTGTATTTGTTTCTGTATTTCCTTGATCCATTCATTCACCCCCCTTCTCCTCCGTAGCGCGAGCCAAGGAGGATTTTATACAAGTTATACTAGTATATAAGATTTAATAATAAATAAACAAGAGGAAAAATGAAAGTG
>MFNJ01000041.1 GCA_001782015.1 Candidatus Levybacteria bacterium RIFCSPHIGHO2_01_FULL_36_15 | reverse complement strand
TGATACGGACCTGGCAAAATGCAGGAGCGCGCCCGTTTTTCCACCGCCCGGAATTATAAAACTGGAAAGTTTGGGCATCTTATTGGTCATTTCATCTATTTTTTTCTCAAAAAATAACGTTCTATTTTTTAGATCAATATCTGAAACTTTACCATTTATATCAGCCATATACGATCCTACATAAAATAGATCATTTTGTATTATTTTAATAATTTCGACAAGATGTTTCTGGTGCTTCTTTCCATTATCAAAATTCGACAAAACTACACCCAAAAGAGAATTTAATTCATCGAGAGACCCATAAGCACTTACCCTTTTTGAATTTTTCCACACACGCTGATTACTGAATAAAGAAGTTTTTCCCTGATCTCCTGTTCTTGTGTAAATTTTCATAATTTAAAACAAAAAAAATCCTCCTTGCTTCCCCAGGAGGATTCCTTTTTCAATAAATAACTCCTGCTCGGGAAATGTCCACCAAGCTTACGCTTTAATGGAAGAGAGCAAAGTTTTCTGTCTCTCACAGTGGCGGCACCGATAAGGACTTTCACCTTAGTTACCAATGCTCTCTTTCTAGAATAACGGATTAGGAATTATGGATCATATTAAATTATGTTCCCATGATTTATAATTCATGCTTCATTATTTACTTTAATAATAGATGCTTCTTAGCATTCTGAATATCCACAGCTGTAGCACTTTTTGCAACCTTCTTCATGAGCAAGACTTGCCCCGCCGCAGGATGGACATAGATCAAATAAAGTTGGAGTAGACTGTTCCTCCTGCAAAGGAAGTTGTTCAAGAAGAGTAGCTTTTACCGTACCTGCTGCCCCATCTTTGACAAATCCATTGCTCCCTGTTTCTATTTTTGCGTCCGCATTAATAGCCCTTTTTTTATCATCTTTTACCTGCCCGTTCACTTTAAATCCAAAATGCTCTGCCAGTACTTTTGCAACAGCATCCGGAAGAGATCTTACTTTGTTTTCACCAAATCCAACCGTTCTACCTCCTCCAATACCTGCCAGCATGGCAATAATTTGTTTCACCTTTTCTCTTTGTTCATTTTGGCTCTGCATTCTCAAAACCAAAGATATCATCCTACCTAAAGCCTCTGCCATGCCCGCAACGTCGGATCCTGATCTACCAATGGTTACAAAAGCTTCAAAAGGATTTCCGTCTTTATCCGAATTTATGGTAATAAAAGCATCTCCTAATGGAGTTTGTGTTTGGTAGGTAACCCCTTGCAAAACAACAGGTCTTTTCGCAATAGCCGGTTTTTTAACTTCTTCTTTTTTCTCTTCTTTTTTAACTTCAATTCTTTCCAAAACTGCCTGACGCGATCCTTCCCTCATATAGGCTATGCCTTTGCAACCAAGCTGATATGCCAAAGTATATAGCCTTTTAACGTCCTCAACTGTATGGGTTTTGGGAGCGTTTACCGTTTTTGAGATAGAAGCATCAACATATTTTTGAATGGCCGCCTGGACTTTTACATGGTCTTCAGGAGTTAAGTCATTTGCGGAAACAAAGTAATCCGGCACTTTTATTTTTCCCTGTTTCAGTTCTTCACCGTGTTTTCCAAACCACTGTCCATATAAATAGTGACGTATGACGTGTTCTCCAAGTCTGTCTCGCCTTAAAAATTCAAACTCAAAAACCGGTTCTATTCCTGATGTTGTATTGGACATAAGAGATGTAGAGCCAGTTGGCGCCTGCATAAGTAAAATTGAATTTCTGGTTCCGTATTTTTTAACGCCTTCCTGAAGATCCTTAGGCAGCTCTTGTATAAATTTTCCTTGAGGGTATTTCTCTTTATCAAACTTTGGAAATGCTCCTTTTTCTTTTGCAATTTCAACAGAAGCTTTATAAGCCTCATCTCTTATAATTTTATAAACTCTATCAATAAATTTAAGAGATGCTGGCGAACCGTAACGCATATGAAGTTTTATAAGAGCATCTCCCAGACCCATTGTTCCAACTCCAATTCTTCTTTCACCTTCAAGCTGTGTTTTTCTTATTCCTTCAAAAACATAAGGATCCATATCCACAATGTTGTCCTGAAAACGTACAGCCGTTGTTACAATCTTTTTAAGTATGTCAAAATCAAATTTCCCAGGTTTATCTATATCGCGTGATTTTACAAGTGCTGAAAGATTTATTGAACCAAGATTACAAACACCCCAAGCCGGCAATCCCTCCTCACCGCAATTTGAAACGACCAAACCATTCGCAGAAAATCTATGAATGTCTGCCACTGTTATATCATAAACTTCTTCCCTTCCTTCTTTTTCCAAACTTTCGAAAGTAACTGTAAATAATTCTTTATAAGGACCTCTTTGATAAAGAGAAAGCAACATTTGTAATTTTTCCATCTTATCTTTCTGCAGAAAACCGATAAGTGCCGCAAATTTCATTAAACTTCCTTTTGATATAACAAGTTCATGATATGCTTGGCATAGATATTCTTTTTTTCCACCTTTTCCGTCTGGAAGCATGCGGCTATTCTCTTTCCTTCTGTTTTTATATATCTTACTGATAATTCCAAAATTAAGAAGAAGTCTCTGTGTTTGTATAAGCAAAGGCAGACTGACTGAGGTCAATCTAACGCTAACTCCTTTAGAAGGACTTCCGATAACCGTACCATCGCTTGAAAAAAGCCCCTGAAGAAATCCTCTCTGACCTTCTTCTGATCCCTCAATTATTTTTTCTGGCACAAGGTATTTATTTTTGTGGGTCAAACCGTACCTATTTGCGATTCTCCAAAGCCGTACTGATTCGATAACTGCTTTATCTTCTTTATCTATATATTGAGCTGCAATAGGATACGCGCGTGGAACTACTTGCTCGCTACCCACCATCTTCTCTACCATTAAGGCAAATTGCGGAGCCAGTTCTTTTTTCTCATCTCTATAAAAGTAAAGGGTAGCTTCATTTTTCTTCATCGCTCCGTCTCCCACAAGCCAACCCAACACTAATCCTTCTTCTTTAGTTACGTATGCTCCAAACGCGGGTCCTGTTGAAAGCAAAATTTTATCTTTTTTTGTCAGTTTTGCTGCTACTTTAGTTCCGTTTGCAGTCATTACTTTATGATCAAGTGTCAAACGCAACTCATATCCTTCACGAGTCTTTAAGCGATACACGTCTTTTACTCCAGTTAATTTTACGTGCGTTGAGAGATAATTTTTATTATTGACTATTACTTGAAATGGTAAACCTTCATCATAGAGTTTTTTCATGCTCTTCAAGCCTTTTGTTGTAGCAACAAGCGTATCTCCTGCCACGCATGGGTTAACGCAGTTGATTCTGTTCCAATACCAGTTGTTATTAAGCTTGTTATAGCGTTCCATGAAAACCACGCCCGGTTCGGCGGAACGCCACGCGGCATTGGCAATCAGTTCCCAGATTTTTCTTGCTTTGACTACTTTATGAGTTATTATTTTTTTGCCTTTTGCGCGCCAGGTTTCCATATCTCCATCCCAAAGTTCATCATAACCGGGTTCTGTTGTATCCGGAAAAACAAGTTCCCAGTCAAGGTCATGCTCTACAGCCTCCATAAAGCGATCCGAAATATTTACTGAAAGATTTGCGCCGTTAATGCGGGATAAATCCTGTTTTACCGTAATAAACTCTTCAATATCCGGATGCCAGTCCCAAAGCATAAGCATCAGAGCCCCGCGCCGTGTTCCCCCTTGCTGGATTATATCTTTTGTGGCAACGGAAAAAAGCTCAGCCCAATTACATGGACCTGAGGAAAATCCATTCACTTTTTTAACTCTTGCGCCGCGGGGACGCAGTGATGAAAGATTTATCCCGACTCCTCCGCCACGCGCCATTATCTCAACCATTTGTTTTAAAGTGTCCAAAATTCCGTCTCTTGAATCACACGGCGAGGGAATGACAAAACAATTATAAAAAGTTACCGCAAAACCGGTTCCTGCACCGGCCAATATTCTACCGCCCGGAACATATTTAAAACCATCCATCGCTTTATAAAATTCTTTTTCCCGCTTTTTCTTGTTTTCTTTTTTTTCATTCGAGGCAATTGCGTGGGCAATCCTTTTCCACATTTGCTCAGGAGTTTTTTCTAAGGGGTCTCCATTTTTGCTTTTAAGAGAATACCTGTCTAAAAATACTTTTAAAGATACTCCTTTTATGTTTACCATGTTTTTAAATTTTAAACAACATTTTTAAATTATAATTATTTTTTTCAAGTTACAAGATACTATTTTGATCATTTAATTAACCCTTTAAGCTCTTTTTCAAAATCCTCCAGGTCCACAAATCTTCTGAAAACGCTTGAAAATCTTATATAAGCAATTTTATCCATCCTTTTAAGTTTGGAAGCTACCATCTGTCCTATTTTTTTGCTTTCTATTTCAAGGCCTTCTCCGTTTCTTAATTCTCGTTCTATCTCATCTACTACAGTGTTTATCTGATCAAGCGCAACGCTTGTTTTATCGGATGCCTTGATTATGCCGTTTTTTAATTTCTCTCTGTCAAACTGTTCACGCCTTCCATCATTTTTTTTGACAATAAGAGTAACATTTTCTATTCTTTCGTAAGTTGTAAATCTTTTATTGCACTTAATACACTCACGTCTTCTTCTGATATTTCCGCCGTCTTCACCAATTCTTGTCTCTACAACTTCCGTTTCTTCGTTTACGCAATATGGGCATTTCATAAGAACATTAAATATTAAAAATTAAATATAAATTATTAAATAAGTTCTTTTTTTACTCTTGATTTTTAATATTTGATTTTCTCTATATCTAGTGTCCTCAGAAATAGTAAAACACTAGATATATTAAGTCAACTATAAATTACTATATCAAAAAACATCTACTTTCTTATTTAGCTTCAATTTTTTACTTTGTAAGAAAAGTGTGAAAACGCGAAAAAATTAGCGGGTTTTGATGATTAAAAATAGTGTTCTTCTTTTGAAGAATATCCTGTTACTTAGAAAGAAGTACATTCACAGACTTCTCAAAGCCTGCCAATCTCTTATATTCAAACACGAGCTGGTTTTTGTATTTTGGGCCAAAGGATTTTTCAAGACTTTTCAAAACTTCTTCATGCTTTTTTAGTGAAAGGCTCATTCTGTTTGCCAAAGAATCTGTTGATTTACCCAGTTCTTTTGCCTGACTCAGAAGACTAATCGATTCGAAAAAATAATTGTTACTTTTGGATATAGAAACTATTGCAAGATCCTTCTTTTCCTTTTTTGCCAAATAATATCCTCCGTTGAGTCTTTTGTCAGATGTTAAAAGATTAAATTCTGCTTTCTTCAACGGATCATTTATCAAAAAACTCACGAATTTATCTCTGGCCGTTTTAAAGAAATAAAGAGGATTGTCGGCAAGAATACCAGGGTACGGCAAATCATAACTAACTGTTTCTTTTTTATTCAGGGAACTTTGTGAGGCAACCTCATTCGAAGCAAGAACAAAATCCTTTTGTATAAAAATGAACAAAAAAATTATAAACAATAATTTTTTCATTTGTAGGCAACATATATAATATCCCTGAGACCAGTTTTTGTCAACATTTAATACCTAATATGCACAAAGTCTTATTTTTAAATTTTGTAATTTGCTCAAAATGCAGTAGACTATATGAGTCCGTAAAAACATGAAATTATCCGGTAGATTATTGATAATCCTGTTTTTTGTACTTTTATTCTTCTTCACAAGAGACTCTCTTATTCTTGATCCGGATTTTGGCTGGCACTTGACAACGGGAAAATATATTTTAAAAAGTGGCATTCCCAAAACAGATCCGTTTTCCTACAGTATGCCAAGCTATAAGTGGATTGAGTATGAATGGCTAAGTGATGTAACTTATGCTCTTGCCTAT
>MFNJ01000040.1 GCA_001782015.1 Candidatus Levybacteria bacterium RIFCSPHIGHO2_01_FULL_36_15 | reverse complement strand
TATTATATATACACAATAAAATGAAGCTTTTTACCAAGTTAACAAGAAAGGAAAATCTAATGTTCTTCCTGGTTATTATAATAGCTGTTTTTTTTAGATTTTATAGTTTATCAAGTGTTCCTCCGAGTCCTTCACTTGATGAGGTATCAATCGGATATAATGCTTATTCAATACTTAAAACAGGGATGGACGAATATGGAAACAAGTACCCAACTCTATTAAGAGCATATGATGATTGGAGGCCTGCCCTTTATGTTTATTCAGTAATTCCTTTTATAGAAATTTTTGGACTAAATGTATATTCTGTACGCCTGCCATCAATATTATTATCTATTTTAACCGTTATCGCAACGTATTTTTTGGTAAGGGAAATATTAAAATATTGTCTTAAAAAAACTAATCCTGACATTCAGATCACTTCTTTTGTGCCTTTGACTGCGTCTTTTTTACTTGCTGTTTCTCCCTGGCATGTTTACTTCTCAAGGCTAGGACACGAGATGAATGGAGCATTGTCTTTTTTTGTTTTCGGATTATTATTTTTCACTAAATATATAAACTTATTAGAGAAAGAAAGTAGTAAAAATAATTTTTACCTTTTAGTGTCATCCGTTTTTTTTGGGATCTCATTCAATTTCTATCAAAGTACAAAATTATTCATTCCAGTAATTTTAGCAGCAATGTTTGTATTTTTTTATAAAGAATTATTTGCAAGAAAAAGAATTTTAGCGTTAAGTCTGATAGTGGGATTACTGGTTATTCTTCCGGTTCTATTCGCTTCCTTTTCGTCAAACGCACTCATAAGATTTCACGGTACAAATATTTATAACTCCAGTGCGGATATCTTTGAAACTAATTCTAAAAGAATTTTATGGGACAGGCAAAACATGGATCTTTTGGGATTATTTTTTGACAATAGGAGGATGTCTTTTTTATTAATTCCACTCAATGCTTATCTTTCCCATTTTAATCTTGCTTGGCTTTTTGCTAACTCAGGCAAAGAATTCTTTAAAATTCCTGATTTTGGTCTCCTTCTTGTTTTGGAATTGCCGTTATTTGCTTTAGGATTAATATTTTTATTAAAAAGTAAAAATAATTACTCAAAATTTACATTCTTTATTTTATCCTGGATTTTAATTGCTCCATTGCCCGCCGCAATAACAACTGGTTCTCCGCACGCTGCCAGAATGTATAATGTGCTGCCTGCTTTTCAAATAATTGAAGCTTTTGGACTATACTTTCTTATAAATAGAATTATAATTATTAAAAATTTATCTTTGAAATTTTTTTCCTTATCTGGAGTTTTTGGAATTATCATAATGTCTGTTCTTTGGTTTTTTCATTCTTACTTTGTTAACTTCAGAAAAGAATTATCTTATCAATTTCAGTACGGCTCCATTCAGGCTTTATCATATGCAATCAGTAACCAGAACAAGTACGCTAATATTCTTGTTTCCAACCGCAGAAACCTGCTTGAGAGTTACATGTTTTATCTCTATACAACAAAATACGATCCAATTTCTTATCTTAAGTCTGGAGGTACAAAAAGCGGTGGTTTTGACGAGTCTCATAAAATAGATAAGTTTGAATTTGATAATCCTCGCTTGAACTCTGGCAAGAATGGAAAGACACTTTATGTGATTAATCCTTATGAGTTACAAACAAATGAGATCAACATAATTGCGGTTATTAAATTTATGGATGGGAAAGACGCTGTTTGGCTTGCCGAATCAAAATAAAACTGTTTAGCTCAGGTCTTATGCTATAATTATTTTATGAACAGTCTTTCTGTAGCACTGGCTTCTTTCAACGAGGAAAATAATATAGAAAAATGCCTGGATTCAGTTAAAGACTTAGCAGATGAAATAGTTATAGTGGATGGAAGTTCTACAGATAAAACAGTACAAATAGCAAAGAAATATACCGACAAAATTCTTGTTACGGAAAATCCTGCAATCTTTCACATAAACAAACAGATAGCCATTAATAAATGTACAAAAGATTGGATTTTACAGCTTGATGCTGACGAAGTTGTTTCTGACCAGTTAAGGAAAGAAATAATTGAGAAAGTTTTAAAAAATGAAAATAAGGACAAAAATTCTGTAAATGGTTACTGGGTTCCTCGTAAAAATTGGTTTTTGGGCAGATTTTTATTGAAAGGCGGACAATTTCCTGATTATACTTTAAGACTTTATAAAAAAGGAAAGGGAAACTTGCCACAAAAAAGTGTTCACGAACAAGCACAGGTAGAAGGAAAAGTGGATTATTTGAAATATCCATTATTGCATTATCCTAACAGAGATTTTTTTTCATATCTGCAAAAGTGGGACAGGTATAACAACCTTTTATCGGAGGAGATTAGAACTCAACTTAAGGGTAGAAGTAAGATGTTAAAATTTTTATATGGATTGGGTTATTTTATCTTAAAACCTTTCTATTGGTTTATATATACTTACTTTAGGCATAAAGGTTTTATGGATGGTTGGCAGGGATTTATATTCTCTTTTTTTTCTGCATTGAGATTTGCGGCAGGTTATGTTAAATATTTAAGAATACAGAAAATATGAAGATATTAGTTACCGGCGGCTCAGGATACATTGGAAGTTTTACTTCAAAGAGTCTTCTTGATAAAGATTACGAAGTTGTGATTGCTGATGATTTAGAAAGGGGACATAAAGAGGTTCTGGATAAAAGAGCTACTCTGGAACAAGGTAATTTACTAGATAAAGATTTTGTGGCGTACTTATTTCAAAAGCATAAATTTGACGGAGTAATCCACTTTGCCGGATATATTTCCATGGCAGAGTCAACAGAAAGACCCTATATGTACTTTGAAAATAACGTATTTACAGCTATAAATTTATTGGACAATATGTATAGGAATGGTGTGAATAACTTTATCTTTTCATCAACAGCAGGTGTCTATGGAAGTCCAAAATATACCCCTATTCCGGAGGACCACCCTAAAAATCCGGAAAACCCGTATGGGGAGAGTAAGCTAATAGTAGAAAGAATTTTATCCTGGTCAAATAAAATACATGGGATTAGCTTTGCTGCCTTGAGGTATTTTAATGCCTCAGGAGCAGCATTGGATGGAAGCATGGGTGAAGGACATAATCCTGAAACTCATATTATTCCTAATGCGATAAAAGCTGCATTAAAGGGTACAGATTTTATTCTTTATGGAGAAGATTATGATACACCTGATAAAACTTGTGTTAGAGACTATATCCACGTATTGGATTTGGCAGAAGCACACATTTTGGCCTTGAATAAACTTATTAAAGATAAAGGTGAATATTTTTATAATGTGGGAACGGGGAAAGGTTATTCAAATAAGGAAGTTATAGAAATGGTTAAAATGGTTTCAGGAATAGATTTTAAAGTGAATATTGCAGGCCGAAGGCCGGGAGACGCAAACATACTGGTCGCTGATCCAACCAGGATCCAAAAAGAGCTTAGTTTCAGACCTTATCACTCCAGTCTTGGAACAATTGTTGAAACCGCTTGGCTATGGCATAAGAAAAGCCTGAATAATTAACATGTTCACAAAATTTCTCCGAATTATCCTAACTTTTCTGTTTATTGTAAATATCTCCACGAAACTTGTTTTGGCAGATTCAAATTATGTTCTACCATATCCGTCGTTTATGCCCGGCACAACTTATTACAGGCTCCACATTTTATGGGAGACAATCATGAAGTACTGGTATTTTGGTAGTTTTGCTCAATTTAAATACAATTTAAAATTATCAGATAAATATCTGGTTGAGGCAAAAACTCTTTTTGAATATAAGCAATATTTGCTTGGTTATAAGGCTCTTGAGAAATCTGATTTATATTTTTCCAAGACACATTTGTTTCTAAAAAGGGCTAAAGAGGAAAAGAAAAATACCGGCCATTTACAAGATTTACTTAGACAAGCAGCATTAAAACATACAGAAGTATTAGAATCTGTAAGCAGCAATATTCCTCCTGATTTTGTTTGGATATCTGAGAAATCTTCACCAACTGTGTTGAATCTTGAAAAGAGCATAAAAAACTCCATACAGATCAGGAAGAAAATAATATGAAGAAATATCTGGTAGTTGTGTATATTTTATTAATTCTTCTTTTTACTGCGTTTTCCTATCTTTTTGTTGATCCTAATTTTTCATATCTTAAAAGCATTTATACGTCTTTTTCGTTTACTCATAGGAATTTTACGACAATTTTATATGTAATATTCATCTTCTTATTTTTTTTGTTTTATCTTATTTTCCTAAAACTGGCACAAATTAAATATCTTGTTTATAGACAGCTCAGATTTATTATATTGACAATATCGATCTTGCTACTTTTTTCTTATTCATCAGTACTCTCCTATGATATTTTTAATTATATCGCAACCGCAAAAGTAACATATTTTTATAAAGAAAATCCTTACATTGTAATGCCTATCGAATTCACAAACGATCCTAGTTTTACTTTTGTAAGAGCTGCAAATAAAATATCCCTTTACGGCCCGGTTTGGCTGGTTCTTAGCGGAATTCCCTTTTATATGGGTTTCAATAATCCTGTTTTAATGCTTTTCACGTTTAAAGCACTGAATGTTGCATTTTATTTATTAACAATAGTCTTGATATGGAAAATATCAAAAAATTTAATTTCAGTTTCTTTTTTTGCTTTGAATCCTTTAGTTATTATAGAAATTTTATTGAATAGTCATAACGATACAGTTATGATTTTCTTGGCACTGTTTTCTTTCTATTGTCTTATCAAAAATAAAACAAAGTTGTCTATATTATTTTTAATTTTGTCAATACTTATTAAATACGCTACAGTTTTTTTGATACCTGTTTATGTATACGCATTAATAAAAAATAAAGAGAAAAAAAATATTAATAAGGATAGATTTTTTTATTATTCTTTCATCTCTATGTTTATACTTTTTCTTCTTTCTCCGATTAGAGAAGAGATGTATTCTTGGTATGCCGTCTGGTTTATTGCTTTCGCAAGCTTTCTGATAACAAAAAAATATATATATTATTTTGTTGTCTTTCTGTCGATTGGTCTTTTACTGGGATATGTTCCTTATATGTATACAGGGTTATATACTAGTTCAATCATACTTTTGAAATATATAATAATCATATTGTCCCCCTTGATATATACAGTTTATTATTTTCTTTTTGTAAAAAAATCTGTATTAGCAAAAGGTTTATGATTCAATGTTTATTGAAGCTTAAATATATTTTTATAGTTTTTGCCGTTTGTTTTTTTGCTGTTTTACCGTTACTTCAGCCGGGTTTTCCTCCTACGCACGATGGAGAATATCATGTAATTAGATTCTATGAATTTTATAAGACTCTTAAATCTGGAAGTATCTATCCCAGATGGGCGCAGGACCTAAACAACGGTTATGGAATACCCCTCTTTAATTATGTTTATCCACTCCCTAACTACATTGCTTCACTCTTTCATTTTTTAGGGTATAGTTTTATAGATTCCTTCAAGCTAAGTATGTTTTTTGCTACGTTAACAGGTGTACTATTCTTTTATCTTTGGTCTAAACAGTTTTGGGGCAGCATAGGAGGAGTTGTCGGATCAATTTTTTATACTTTTTCACCTTACCATTTTTTGGATGTTTATGTAAGAGGTTCAGTCGGGGAAGTATGGGCTCTTGCTTTTTTTCCAGGCTTATTATGGTCGTTTACAAAGATTGTTGTCAATCCCCGAAAAATGTTATATTTTCTGCTCTCTTTGGTATTTTTGACGCTGGTCATTTTTTCTCATAATATCTTGG
>MFNJ01000039.1 GCA_001782015.1 Candidatus Levybacteria bacterium RIFCSPHIGHO2_01_FULL_36_15 | reverse complement strand
AAAATCGCCAGAAGTATATCTGTGATGTAAAGCGTGGGAGAAAGATAGTCAACTCTAATACCGGAAACAAAAGAAAAATCCGGCCAGAAATGCTTACTTATTTGAGTGGGAAGTAAAAAGATAGTTGCGAGAAAAATTAAATTCTCAATTTTTTTGATCACTTCTTCTTTATTACAAGAACCCTATCGTTGCCCTCACCAGTAGATTCAGTTGCTACATCGCTGTCGTCTTTCAAGAATATATGTACCAATCTTCTTTCCCATGGTTTTAGTCCCCGAATTGTTTTTTCATAACCTGTGGCAACAACGCTTTCTTTGAGTCTTTCTGCAAGCTGTTTTAAATATTCCTCTCTCTCTTTTCTGTATCCTCCAACCTCAATAATAACTCTTTTATATTCTCCCTGCTTTTTTGCAAGCATAAGAGCAAGTATAAGCTCAAAAGAAGAAAGGGTATTACCGTGCTTTCCTATTATTAACGCATTGTCCTCAGATTCTAGAAATAAGTTATAAGAATCTTCTGTTATTTCTACTTTTACATCAGATTTTATATCAAGCTGGGAAAGCAACTTCTCTGCTGTTTGTTTTACTGATTTCTCATCCATAAATTCTTTGTCTTATTAATCCAAACTCCAAGACTTCCTACTCCTACCAAAAGATACTGTTGCAGTATACCAAAAATGTTTAGAGTTATCCAGTATAGAGAAAGGCCCACCGGCAGAGTGTAGGAAAAAAATCCAATCATCAAAGGAAAAATAATCAGTGATTGGGATTGAAAAGCTGATTGAAAATCATCTTTTTTTGGCTGAATAGATGCATGCTCCAACATCATCATCTTCGAAAGAACCAACTGACTAAGTCCAGCAACTACCGGAAGTATAAGAACAAAAGGAGCATGAGTCAGCATTTTTGAGGGCGTTTCAAATAATCCCAAGCCAAAAAAGCTTGTGTCCCATATTTTATCTATTTTTAAAAATGGAAAATACAAGATATTGTTTATCTTATCAATACTTGCAACCGATCTTGCGGAAACTGTTGAATTCAATACGTTATAAAGGCTGATGATTACCGGAAGCTGTATGAGCGTCGGCAAGCAGCCGGCGGCAGGGTTAACACCATGCTCCTTGTAAAGCTTCATCATTTCCTCCTGCTGTTTTTTCTGATCACCTTTATGTTTTTCTTTTAAGTTTGCTACGTGCGGCGCAATTTTTTGCATTTTGCTAGATGCCTTTATCTGTGCTGACATAAGAGGATAAAGAAGTATTCTGATAAAAGCAGTTAAGGCAATAATTGCAAACCCCAATGCATACGGAATATGCAAGGAGTAAAGCGCATAATAAAATAAGACTAAAACATTTGTTATTGGAACAATAAAAAATGTATAAAAGAAATCTCCCATAAATTTTAAATTACTGCTGTGTTTATTAAAACCTCTTCCATCTCTTTTTGTATCTCAAAAAAATTTTTGCCTACCGATTCTTTTTTTAAGAAAAAAACAAGGTCAAAATTAATATTTTTTTCTTCCAAAACTTTTTTTAAAGCTTCGGAAAATATTCTTTTCAGCCTATTGCGAACCGTTGATCTTTTATCTATTTTTTTTGCAACCACAATTCCGCATCTTAAACCCTCATTGTTGTTCTTCTGGTATCTTAAATTAAAAAAACGGCTGCTAAAGTTTTTTGCTGGCATTCCTTTTTTGAAGGAATACCTGGCATTTTTTTTAAACATCGCAATTAAAATTTCTAATGACTAATTGCTAATTAAACCCCAATTATTAATGCCTAATACAGATCTGAAAATTGAGTCATTCATTAGATATTAGAAATTAGATATTAGGAATTTTTTACACCCTTTTTCTCCCTCTTAGCCTTCTTCTTTTAAGTAGTTTTTTTCCAGATTTTGTGGAGTTTCTCTTCAAAAAACCATGCTTTTTTGCTTTTTTTCTCTTATTAATAGTTACAAGTTTTTCCGGCATAACGCTAATGATACCAAATTATTTAGTTTATCTCAAGCTTTTTGCACAACAGGAAACCATTTACTCCTTTCTTGAACTTTTGAACAATTTATAAAAGGTTATGGTTTTTTCTATTAAAAGAGCTGTGACAAACCACCATGCGCCGCCAATGTATCCTGCCAGCACATCTGAAGGATAGTGCACTCCCAGATAAATCCTGCTAAATCCAATTGATAAAATCAATAACAAGCATGTGAAAAAAATAAGAGTGCTTAACCTTTTATTGCGGGTAAATCTGAAAATAAAATAAGCAACAGCTACATAAAATACAAAAGAATTCATCGAATGACCGGAGGGAAAACTATAGCTTAACTCTACCAGAAGTGGGGCAATGTCAGGTCTTGGTCTTCTGATAAGAAATTTTAAAAATAGATTGATAAAAAAACCCATTTCAAAGATGAATCCGAAAAGTATTGCCTCATGCCTGTATCTCTTCCTGATTAAAAGGATAATAATTATAAATGCTCCAAGAACTATTACGTCATTTCCTAAAAAACTTATGAAATTCATTATTTTTGTCAGCAGTGGAGTTCTGAGACTATAAATAAAGTTAATTAAAGTACTGTCAAACCTGAATTGATCGTTCTCAAGTATGTCTTTTGCTATTTTAGAAAACATCAAAAATGAGATAATACTTAAAAAGGTGCCAAATAGAAGTTCCGTGAAAACCAGAACCGTTGCCTGAGAGCTATCCAGAAAAAGCAAAAAATTGTAAACTTTTCTTCCAACCTTCTTTTTCACAAGTCAAGTATTAGTTTATTAAAATACTGCATAAAGCACAACATTTATACAAATGACCAATTTCCAATATCTAATTTCTAATTAAATCCCAGTCTTCAAGATCTTAATTCTAAAACATTTTAGCATTATTCATTTATTAAAAATTAGTAATTAGGCATTAGAAATTTTATTTATTTTTCTTCTTGCATTCATCTTTCAACATATTGTATTCTAATACTATGATACGACTTGCTATTAACGGCTACGGCAGGATCGGAAGAGTAGCGCACAGAGTAATCATTGAAAAGTTTAAAGACCAGATTCAGGTTGTTGCTATAAACGCCGGAGAAAGCACAGATCTTGCCGGATGGATGTATCTTTTAAAATACGACACGGTCTATGGACCGCTCAAAGGGCATAATTTCGAAATCCTAAATTCTAAATTCGAAACAAATCCCAATTCACAAAATTCAAATATTCAAAACAGGGAAGATTATCTGGGCTCATTAATTATCGATGATCAAAAGATCCCTATTTTTTCTCAAAGAGACCCGGGTCGCCTGCCATGGAAAGATCTTGATGTTGACGTAGTTATTGAATCAACAGGAGCATTCACTACAGAAGAAAAAATAAAGCCACATATTAATGCCGGCGCAAAATCCGTAATCCTTTCCGCGCCTTTCAAAGATGAAGCATCAGGCGGAACATATGTTTTGGGAGTAAATCTTGATAAAAATTCAGGGAATCAACTTCCGCAAATTATCAGTAACGCCTCCTGTACTACCAACTGTATTGCGCCTGTTGCAAAAATAATCGAAGATAATTTTGGAATAGAAAAAGCTATGATGACTACAATTCACGGATACACCTCTGATCAGAGACTTCAGGATGGAGGGCACAAAGATTATAGGCGCGCAAGGGCAGCAGCCTTAAATATTGTTCCGACCTCAACCGGCGCGACTAAAGCCGCAGCAAAAACAATACCTACACTTTCCGGGAGATTCAACGGGCTTGCCTTGCGCGTTCCCGTTGCCGTAGGATCACTTTCAGATTTTACTTTTCTCATAAAAAAGCAGACTTCTGTTGAGGAGGTAAATAGGGCCATGGAAAGCGCGGCAAATTCAGAAAAGTATAAAAATATTCTGGCTGTAACACGCGAACCGCTGGTAAGTTCTGATATTATTGGAGAGTCATACTCTTCTATTGTTGACTTATCACTTACTCAAGTAGTGGGAGGAAATATGGTAAAAATAATTGCGTGGTACGATAATGAATACGGATATTCAAATAGGTTGGTGGAAGAAGCGATAATATTGGCCAAAAATAACATTAATATTCAAGCCCCTGTCCAATAAATTCAAAATGCAAAGTGTAAAATTATAGTTCAAAATTTGAAAATGTCATCCTGAACGAAGTGAAGGATCTTCTTGTTGTTTTTTTGTCTATGATGAGATTCTTCGCTAACGCTCAGAATGACATACGTCAACTTTTGATTTTTAACTTATGAACTTTATTAATTAAAATGAATATTCCATTTATTCGAATCATTACCGTTTCCGGCCGAATCGGTGCCGGCTCAACCACTTTAGCCCGAAACCTTGCTAAAACTCTTTCCTGGAAACACATTGAAGGAGGAGAAATCTTCTGGGAAGCTGTGAGGAAAAAAATGGATCTAAAATCCCACGATACGCATTTAAGACCGGATGAGGAAGACCTTGTGTTTGATCAACAGCTTAAAAAAATTCTTGAAGAAGACAGCAATATTATCTTGGAAGCAAAACTTGCCGGATTCAATGCCCAGGGGGTAAAAGGAATTTTTAAAATTCTTCTGGTATGCGAAAATAAAAAAGGAGAGGACCAACCGCAGATAAGAATTGACAGGCTTGTTAACAGGGAAGGAATAATTGTGGAAGAAGCAAAAAAAGACGTAATTGAAAGAGAGAAAAATGATTTGGAAAAATGGAGAAAACTATACGCTGCGGAAAACCCAAATTGGGTTTATTGGGATAAACAATATTATGATTTGGTAATTAATACGTATGATACAAATCAAGAGGAAGCGTTAAAAATTGTAATTCAGAAAATCAAAAATAATTCTTCGTAATCAATTTAAATAATCTTTTTAATAATAGCTTAGTTTGCAATAACGTTTGGTTTTTTATATACTCCGTCCATGAGCAAACCAGAATCACAACCCGCACACAGAACCGATGTTTTAGACCTGGCTTCATGGCAACTAACTACTACCTATAGCAAAGACTATGAGGGGCTAGATCCTTATGGAGAAGTTCCGCATGAGGCGCTTAGAGTAACAGATGACATCTTAGAAATAGACAAAGAACTTAAAGAAAAAATAAAACCCTGTGGAAGATCTGTTTCTTCTGATCCGAAAATGGAATGTTTCAGTATTGGTGTAATGCTTGGTGTTGCTGATTTTGAAAAAAGATACAAGGCTACTGAACTTAGAGTTGATTTTAACCAACCCGAAGAAGAGGGGGTAAATTTCAGAATAACACAAAATACATATTATCTATATGAAAATGGCGTAGGCGTCTTTATTGAAATTGATCATAAAGATATGGGGCCAAGAGAAGAAAGAAGAGTTTTAAAGCAGCATTTTGTAACTACAGCTGATCTACCCACCATAAGATACCTGAAAGATTATCTTTTGAAGAGAGATTAATAAATTTATTGCTTTAATGTTTTAATAAAGGAGTAATTCCCGGCAGTTTTTTGCCTGATAAAAATTCAAGCATTGCTCCGCCTCCGGTTGAAACAAAATCAAACTTTGAAAGCAGATTTTCCTTGCTCAGGAAAGCAAGAGTATCTCCACCGCCCACAATTTTATAAGCATGAGAGGATGCTATTGCTTGAGCAATTTTTTTTGTCCCTTCTTCATTTTTCTTGTCTTCTCCAATCTCGCCGATCGGTCCGTTCCAAACAATAGTTTGGGCAATATTTATCACCTGCTCAAAATTCTCTACGCTTTTTGGTGTCACGTCCTTCAGATTATCTTTTACATCTGCTACAAAGACCATTGATTTCTGTCCGCCAATCTTTTCATGCTGTACTTTTATCAAAACTTTATCCTGCTCCGCAATCTCTCCACCCACCAGAACATAATCTGCTATATGATGCATTTGCTCAACCATAGGAAGCTTAGTTTCAATTTTTGCGCCCCCTATTAAAACTACAAGCGGTCTTTTTGGGTTTTCCATGATGCGGGTCAATATTGATATCTCCTGATCAAGATGCAACCCGGCAAAGGAGGGCAGAAAGTGAGTGACTCCAGAAACCGAAGCGTTTTTTCTGTGTGAAACTGCAAATGCTTCATTGACGTAAAAATCTGCGATTTTGGCAAGAGAAGCAGCAAATCTTGCATCGTTTTCTTCTTCGCCTTTATAAAACCTTATATTCTCAAGCAAAAATAAATTATCAGTTATTTTCCAGCCTGAAAAACTATCATACTTTATGTCCTGCAGATTTCCCTTGAATTTTTCCTCAAACCAAAGCGCAACCGGTTCAAGACTGAATTTTTTAAGATAAACCGGGATGGTGGAAGGAAAATCCAAGACTTCATATTGTTTTTCAGGTCTACCTAAATGTCCAACCAAAACCACAGTTGATCCTTTTTGAATCAAATAGTCTATTGTCTCAAGGCAAGATACTAATCTTGTATCGTCTGTTATTTTTCCATCTTTTATATCTACGTCTGAATCTATTCTAACAATCACCTTTTTATCTTTAAGATGAGGCATCGAATTTATTGTTGAAAGGCGTGAATACATACCTATCCTTTTTATACAGAAAAAGAGTTATATTTTCAAGAAGGTCAGTTACACGAATTTCGCGGTTGTCATTCTGATCCCACCTGGCGGGAGAAGAATCTCTTGCGAATGCAAGTCTAAAGCAGACTCAGAAGATCCTTCGTCGTTTTACTCCTCAGGATGACAGGGAGTGCGAAACTCATGAGTTGTTGAACCTGCTAGCCTAAAAATCACATAATCCGGACAAAATCAGGATTAAAACCTAAGATTTGAAAAGTTTGTTTTTTATTTCTGCGGATATCCCGACTGTTTTGGGTAGCTGGCGGTGTATTCAAGATTTGAGCGCCGGGTGATACAGATACAGAAGGAGTAGGAGTCAAATTGAAATTGCAGTTAACCGAACTTTCCGTACCTTTAATAAAATATGTGCTACGGCCAAGACAGATTTTTTTAATAATATTGTCAGGAAAGATAATCACTTCATCTTCCTGATTTTGAAGAAGAGTGGACATTATTTTGTTCCATATTGGAGCAGCACCGGTAATACCTGAAGCCAAATTCTGACTCATCGGGCTGTTGTCATTGTTTCCTACCCAGGTTGTTACAACATAATTTTTTGTGAAACCAATTGTCCAGTTATCGCGCTTGTTATCCGATGTTCCCGTTTTAACCGAAACTCTATAGCTATCAATCTTAAGAGGGGAGTTTAGGCCAAATTCAATGCTTCTTGCATTATTGTCTGCAAGTATATCTGAAACTATAAAAGCAACACCCGGATCAACTACTTTTTTTCTTTCCGGATACTTTTTATAGATTATACCTCCCTCCAGGTCTGTTATCTCAAGAATCGGATCAAGACTTACCCTTTCACCGCTATTGGCAATTGTTCCGTAAACGGTCGCCATATCAAGCATTGTGGTATCAGCGCCACCCAAAGTTATTGAAAGACCATAGTGATTTGAATTGCCCCAGGACGATATACCCATCTGCCTGCCAAAATCAGCAATAGAGCTGACTCCAAGCTTTTCGGCAACGCGAACAGCCGGAATATTGAGAGAGTTGGCAAAAGCCAATCTTAAAGGAAGCCTACCGTGAAATTTACCATCATAATTTACCGGTATGTAATTTCCCTCAGGAAGCCTTAAAACATATGGTGAATCATCCAAAATTGTTGCCTCGGTAAAACCGGAAGACAGAGCAAGCGCATAAGTCACGATTTTTATGCTTGATCCGGGTTGACGAAGCGCAGTAGTTACGTTCACATTTCCTCCATTTTCTCTGTCAAAATAATTGTTATTACCAACCATTGCCAGAATATCACCGTTTTTTGGATTGGTGATCAAAGTTGCGCCATTTTTAATATTTAAGAAAACATCATTTTCAACTTCATCTCTTACCACTTTCTCCGCCATTTCCTGCATATTCAAATCCAGACTTGTTTTAACCCTTAATCCTCCTCTTTCTACTTCGCTGATTCCATATTTTTTTATAAGCAGGTCTTTTATATAAAAAACAAAATGCGGAGCTTTTATGGGGATTTCCGGATCCCTGAAAGCCAGTGGCTGACCATATGCTTCATCTGCCTGTTTTTGCGTAATGAATTTTTGCTTTACCATAGCAGACAATACTTCTTTTTGCCTTTTTTTCCAAAGATTGTTATTGCTCGCGTTAAAGGGTGAATATATACTCGGACCCTTAGGAAGTCCTGCAAGAAACGCAGATTCGGAAAGATTAAGATCGCGGACATTTTTCCCAAAATATATTTCGCTTGCCGCCTCCACTCCCCAGGCTGTACCACCGTACGGGACATAGTTAAAGTAAAGCTCCAGAATTTTGTCTTTTGAATAAACTCTTTCAGCTAAAAATGCCAGTGAAATCTCTTTGATTTTTCTCATAACTGTGGGCTCCGGATTTAAAAAGGCTGCCTTAATTAACTGTTGTGTAATAGTTGAGCCGCCCTGAAGACCCTCCCTTTTTAAATTGCTGATCGCGGCTCTTATTATTCCTTTCACGTCAAAACCCGGATGGCTGTAAAATTCCTTATCCTCAATAGCGATTGTAGCTTGCTTAAGCTCATCTGGAACATTGGAAAGCTTTGCTATTGTTCTATTTTGATTTGCGTATATCTCATATAAAAGATTGTCATTCCTGTCATAGATTTTAGTGGTTTTTGGTATGGAATTAGTGGAAAGACTATAGGGATTTGGCAAATCGGAAGCAAAAATAAAAGCAACTACCGGTAAAAAAATAAAACAGAACGAAAATAATGTTCCCAGAAAAAAAAATTTAAACTTGTAGAAAAAATTAGGAGAATAGTCATTTTTCTTTTTCCTTTCAGGAAGTGTTTTTTTCTTTTTATTTTCTATGAAATCATTATAATCAGAGCCTTCGCTTGCCAGAAATATACCCGTCCTCTTTTTAATATGCCTGCTAATGCTTAGATTAAACCAGGGAAAGTTGGAAAAAAACTCCTTTTTCTTGTTCTTTATGGTTCTTCCTACCCGTTGTATTTTTCTTTGTAACTTCCTTACCAGTAAAAAGGATGAATTATAAGCTTTGAAGGTGATAAAAATCACTAAATCTCCGAATATAATAAAAATAAAGGCAATAAGAAAGAGGACAATTTTCACTATACTCATAATCTAAAGTTAAACTTCAATTCTTGTTG
The DNA here is from genome assembly GCA_001782015.1 of Candidatus Levybacteria bacterium RIFCSPHIGHO2_01_FULL_36_15. Taxonomy (GTDB): domain Bacteria; phylum Patescibacteriota; class Microgenomatia; order Levybacterales; family GWA1-39-11; genus 2-01-FULL-36-15. The sequence goes on along the minus strand of MFNJ01000039.1, from coordinate 40,999 downwards.
AAGGCTGAGTGGATTATAGCAAAACAAAAAAGAAACCAAAAGAGGAAAATATGCCTCTTTTAATCTTTGCTCCTAAATACTAAAATAGAGAGAAACATGAAGATTTTGGTTGTTGGTTCATCAGTTATTGACCTATTTATTGAAATTGAAGATAAAAATCATATTGAATTTATAAAAAACAAAATCCAGTTGACTTCCGGTGACAAAATTCCTATAGATATAAAAACTTTGACTATCGGAGGGGACGGAGCCAATGTATCCGTGGGATTAAGCCTTCTGGAAAGACAAACAACATTCTATACATATTTTGGAAACGATATCTTTTCAAAAGAAATAGAGGAAGCAATTAATAAAAAAGGCGTAAAGCTAATGGCTCAAAAAAATGAAGAAGGAAAGTCTTCTTTGTCTTTAGTATTTAATATAGGCAATGACAGGATTATCTTCTCGCATCATGAAAAGAGAAATCATATCTTTAACTACCAAGAAAACAGCCTGCCGGATTTTATTTATTTAACATCAGTTGGCGATTACTGGCAGGAAGCCTATAAATCTGTCCTTGAATTTGCAAAAAAAAACGGTATTCCCCTTGGCCTGACTCCCGGAACACATCAATTTGAAGCGCCAACTGATATCTTACTTGAAATAATAAAAACTTCAAAAATAGTCCTTGTAAACCGCGAGGAAGCAGCAAAAATTTTAAGCTGGAAAAATGTTTTTGAGCCTGATATTAAAGATCTCATGTCTGAATTTAAAAAATTAGGACCGCAAATAATCTCAGTAACAGATGGAGCACAAGGCGCATCTTGTCTTGACGAAACTAATAATTACTATTATATTAAGCCATTTCAAGAAAAAATTTTGGAAAAAACCGGAGCAGGAGACGCGTACACTTCGGGATTTCTATCTGCCTATTTTAATAACCTTAGCATAAATGAATGCATGAAATGGGGATCTCTCAACTCAAACTCCGTTATGCAAAAAGTGGGCGCGCAGGAGGGATTACTTACAAAAGATGAGATCGAGAAAATAGTCAGGGAAAATCCGGATTATAAAGCGGAAAAAATATAAATCATAATGACGAATTCTTAATTTCTGATATTTATCACTGTGAAAATGTTTAAATATCTAAATTTTTGTCATTTGGATTTGATTAAAAATTAGTCATTAAAAATTAGCAATTTTATTATGCATAACAATCTCGGTTACACCAAACCTTTATTCATTCTTGCTTTTGACCACAGATCATCTTTTATTAAGAATATGCTCGGATCCGAAAACAAAGAATTAAATCAAGATGAGTCCGAAAAAATTATTAAATTAAAACAGATGATCTATGAAGGTTTTAAACAAGCAGTTTTAAACGGTTTGCCAAAAGAACAAGCCGCAATTCTTGTTGACGAGCAGTTCGGAGACAACATCCTACATACTGCAAAAAGCAATGGTTTTATAACAGCATTAACCTGTGAAAAAAGCGGACAGGAAGAATTCGATTTTGAATACGGCAGTGAATTTTCGTCTCACATAGAAAAATATAAACCTGTTTTTGTAAAGGTATTAGTACGTTTCAACCCGGAAGCAAATCCCAAACTAAATATTAGGCAACTTGAGAAACTGAAAATATTAAACGATTATTGCCATAATAACAGTTATAAATTTCTTGTCGAAACATTGCTTCCACCAACAAAATCCCAGATGAACAATGTCGGGCAAGATAAAACAAGATACGATCAGGAAATAAGACCTGGTCTTGTTATCAAAATGATTGCTGAATTCCAAAATAATAGAATAGAGCCGGATATCTGGAAAATAGAAGGGATGGCGGATTCCGAAAACTATAGAAAAGTTGTCAACCAGGCAAGAAATAATGGGCGGGATAATGTTGGCATGGTTATCCTGGGAAGAGGAGAAGATGCAAAGCAGGTCGAAAGATGGCTTGCCGCGGCAAAAGATATTAACGGAGTAGTGGGTTTTGCTATCGGAAGAACAATATTTATGGAACCTCTAATTAATTATAATAATGACAAAATCAACCGAGAACAAGCAATAGGGGAAATTGCGAAAAACTATATGCATTTTTATAATATCTTTACAAAAAATCTATGAAAGTCTACCTTGCCTGCGACCATGCGGGATTCGAGTTAAAAGAAAAGATTAAGTTATATCTTGGAAACAATGGTTATGAAGTAGAGGATTGCGGTGCGCATATATTTGATAAGAATGACGATTATCCTGATTTTGTGTCTATCGCAGCACAAAAAATATCACAAGATCCACAAAATAGGGGAATTGTATTTGGAAAATCCGGTGCGGGAGAATGTATTGTTGCCAATAAGATAAAAGGTGTAAGAGCAGTAATGGGTTTTAATGAAGAAAATGTAAGGCTTGCCAGAGAACATAATGACGCAAATGTACTTTCTTTAGGTTCTGCTTTTGTAACAGAAAGTCAAGCTTATGATTTGGTAAGATTATTCCTTGAAACACCGTTTTCTCAAGAAGAAAGACACAGAAGGAGAATTGAGAAAATAAGAAGAATTGAAGAAAATTACTAATGACTAATTTCTAATGAATGTCTAATGTAAAAATGTTTAAAAAAAATTAGAAATTGAGCATTTGAAATTGATTAGTCATTAGTTATTAGAAATTGGATATTTATGAAAGTAATTCCTGCTATTTTAGAAAAAGAGTGGGTAGAAATCGAAAAGAAGATTGAGCTGGTTAAACCATTCACCGATACCATTCATATTGACATCATTGACGGAAAATTTGCTCCAAATACTACATTTCTTGATCCCGCACCTTTTGCCAAATATACAAAAGACATTTTCTTTGAAGTACATTTGATGGTTGATAATCCAATCTCTTACTTAAGACCCTTTGCAGACGCTGGATTTAAGCGTTTTTTGGGACACGTAGAAAAAATGTCTGACCAGATTGAATTTGTAGCAGAAGCAGAATTATTGGGTGAGGTTGCTTTGGCTTTAGATGGAAAAACTCCGATTGATGCAATAAAAGCTCCGTTGACTGATCTTGAAATGATACTTATCATGACGATCAATGCCGGATTTTCTGGACAAAAGTTCATGCCCGAACTTTTGGAAAAAGTAAAAACAATAAGAGCTCATTCAGACATCCCTATTGAAGTTGATGGGGGAATAAATGAGAAGACTATTACTTCAGCAAAGAAAACTGGAGCAAGTATTTTTTCTGTAAACAGCTGTATTTTTAAATCGGCTTCTCCTCAAGCCACCTATCAGCTTCTTAAATCCGCACATTAGGAGAAAAGGCTGCGAAGCCCGGGGCTAACCGTTACTAACAACTGTAAAAGCACTGAAAGTATTATCGATCCGATAAGAAATTTATTTAACGGAAAAATTCCTCCTCTGATAATAAAAACAACTACAAATTCCATTCCTACAAATATGTCAAAAGTAATCAGGCGAGCCTGATCTTCGGAAAATCTGCCCAGGCTAAAAACAAATATACCCAGGGTTATCAAAGCAATAATCAAACCAATTAAAACAATATAAACCAACCTCTCTTTGTTTAATATCTGCTCTTTTATGTTTCTGGGTTTACCCGTTAGCAGTCCTGTTCTTTTTATGTCCGAGGCAAGGGCAAGAGATGGAAGACCATCTGAGACCAAATTAATCCAAAGAATTTGAGTAGGCAGTAATGGGATTGGAAGTTTTATCAGTATGGCAAGCGCAATGACCAAAAATTCCGCTACGTTTGTTGACAATAGATATAAAATTACCTTTAAGATATTGTTAAAGATTGCCCTGCCTTCTTCAACGGCTTTTACAACAGTATAAAAATTGTCGTCCGTAATCACAATGTCAGCTGCTTCTTTTGCCACATCCGTTCCTTTTTCTCCCATTGCCACACCAATATTTGATTCCTGCAAAGCAAGAGAATCGTTAACTCCGTCTCCGGTTACGGCCACTATAAATCCTGCTTTTTTGTAAAGTTTGACAAGCCTTAGTTTGTCCTCAGGTCTGGTCCTTGCAAAAATCCTTACTCTTGGCAGAATCTCAAGCAGGTTATCATCTGTAAGCTTTTCAAGGTCGGAAGATGTCATAACAAGTTCATCTTTTTCTATCAACCCCACTTCCTCAGAAATATTTTTGGCAGTTTCCGGATTATCACCTGTTACCATAACCACTCTTATCCCTGCTTCTCTGGCCTTATAAAGAGCCTCTTTTGCCTCTTCGCGTGGAGGATCATATATACCAATCAGTCCCAACAGTTTGAACTCACCCTGTCCGCCTTTGTGAGCAAATCCAATCACTCTTAAACCCTTCTTAGCCAGCTGAGTGAATTTGTCCTCAGTTTCACGCCTGGTATTTTCTTCCAGCATTTGGACAACGCTTTCCGGAGCACCCCTTACAAAATAATGTTTTTTATCCTTTTCTTCCCATTCAATTTCAACCGTTTTCGTGATCGGATCAAACGGTTTTTCAAAAATTATTTTTCCTTCATTTCGGTAAAATTCTATATCCTTTACTCTATCTTTCACAAAAAGTAAAAAGGCAGCATCAGTCTTGTCTCCTAAAATCTCAAATCCTTTCCTGTTTTCTTTTTCTATAATGGTAGCGGTATTACCCAGTACGCAGGCGCGCAGCAGCAACTTAAGATTTTCCTGCGTCGGAAGCCAGAACTCTTTCACGGACATCCTGTTTTTTGTTAAAGTTCCTGTTTTATCTGTCAAAATCACGTTTGTTGCACCCAATGTCTCAATTGCATCCATTTTACGGACAATTGCACGCTCCTTTGCCATCCTGTAAACACCAACTGCAAGCGCAACAGTTACTACTAAAGGTAGACCTTCAGGAATTACTGCTACCGAAAGACTGATTATAGTAAGAATCAGCTGTTTCAGATTTCTGCCTTGTGAAAGACCTACCGGTATAAGAAAAAAACAAAACAGTATTGTGAATATGGCAATTTTTCTTCCAAGAATATCCATGTTGGAAGCAAGAGGTGTTTTTGACTTTTTGATTTCGCTCATTGCCTTTGCTATCTCACCGATTTTGGTTTTTAAACCTGTTCTGTCAATTGTCATTTCTCCTCTTCCGCGCGTCACAAAAGTACCGGAAAGAAGTAAATCCTCTTTTGCTTTTTCAACCGGAAAAGATTCTCCCGTAAAAACAGATTCATCAACTTCCATCGGCAAATGAGAAATCAGGGATCCGTCTGCTGGTATTCTATCTCCTTCCCGCAAAATGACCGTATCTCCGGGAACAATCTCTCTGGCATCAATTTCTTTTTCTTTTCCTTCCCTTATAATTCGGCTTTTGGCAACTGTAAAGTCTTTAAGTTTCTCCAGCGTTTTCTCCGCTTTAAATTCTTGAAAAAAGCTGAATAAACCGTTTGAAACAAGTACAAACAATATAAAAATCATATCGGTAAATTCCCGTATGATAAAAGAAAAAAGAGAGGCAATAAAAAGAATAAAAGATATGGAGTTTTTATACTGGTCCAAAAGCAGGGTAACCAAAGAAACTTTTCTTGCTGTTTCAATTTTGTTTTCGCCAAACGTAACCAGTAATCCTCTTGCCTGTTTTTCTGTTAATCCCTTCATAGAAATACTATTATAAACTAAACGCTTCAAGCATTACCTTTCAAAATAACTTCTTGGCCTATATTGAAGAGCTTCAAGAATGTGATTTTTAGAAACTTGTTCTTTGCCTTCAAGATCTGAAATAGTTTGCGCTATTTTTATAAGCTTATGGTATGATCTTGCGGATAAACAAAGTTTTATCATCGCATTTTTAGCAAGTTCAAGCGCTTCTTTTTCTAATTTGCAGAAATTTTTTATTTCCCGCGCACCCATATCGCTATTGGCAACAATTTTTGAACCTTTAAAACGTTCGCTTTGCCTTTTTCTGGCTTTTTTCACTCTTGCTCTTATTTTATCCGAAGTTTCCAAAGCCTCATCTTCGCCTGTTATTTTTTCTACTTTAACCGGAGGTACGTCAACATGAATATCAATTCTGTCAAGAAGAGGACCGGAGATTTTCTTCTGATACTTTAATATCTGCGAAGGACTGCAGGTACACTCATGCGTCTTGTCTCCAAAAAAACCGCAAGGGCAGGGATTCAATGCTGCAACAAGCATAAAACGTGTTGGAAAAGTGACGCGGTCCCGTGCTCTTGATATAACAACAGATCCGTCTTCCATAGGCTGCCTCATTGCTTCAAGAACCTGTCTTGAGAACTCCGGAAATTCGTCCAAAAACAAAACGCCTCTATGGCAAAGCGATATTTCTCCTGGTTTGGGATTGGCTGAGCCTCCTATTAATCCTACATATGAAGTAGTGTGATGAGGATTCCTAAAAGGCCTTTTTTTAATTATTGGCTGTTTTCCCAGAAGTCCGGCAATACTATAAATTTTTGTTACCTCCAAAGCTTCTTCAAAAACAAGAGGGGGCAATATTGACGGAAGACTCCTTGCAAGTAAAGTTTTTCCGGCGCCTGGCGGGCCTTTAAGAAGTATGTTGTGACCTCCCGCGGCAGCTATTTCAAGCGCTCTTTTTGCAAATTCCTGTCCTTTTACATCTTTCATGTCAAAGGCGGAATCTTTTTCAAATCCTTCTTCTGAGTAGGGCACATGTTCTTTTTTTTCTATTAATTTTTGATTTGTCAGGTGAAAGTACAGCTGCTTAAGATTTTTCACCGGATAAATATTGACTGTATCCACAACTGCTGCTTCATTAACATTCTCTTCTGGAATATAAATATTTTTAAAGCCTTTTTCTTTTGCAAAAAGAGCGATTGGCAAAACGCCTTTACTATGCCTCAAGTTTCCGTTTAAAGAAAGTTCACCTAAAAATAGTGCATCGGAAACATCCGCTTTTAACTGTTCTGAAGCAATTAATATTGAGATGGCAATTGGTAAATCAAAAGACGGACCCTCTTTTGGAAGATCCGCAGGCGCAAGGTTAACTGTAATTCTTTTGGAAGGTAAATATGCGCCTGAATTAAGAAGAGCAGACCTTACTCTTTCTTTGGATTCTTCAACGGCACGGTCAGCAAGCCCAACAACATTGAAAGCCGGCAAACCATTCAAAATATCCGTTTCCACCTCAAGCAAAACTCCGTCAAGTCCAACAACTGCAGAAGACAAAACCTGTGCAAACATAATTTAAGTATAGGAAATAAAATTCAAAAATCAAAACGCAAAATCAATCCCGATCTAATCGGGATCAAAAAATATTACTATTTTCCGCAATTGGGCCAGAGAGAAATGTGGTTTTGTGAAATTAAAAATGCTGCAGTTTTAATTGATTCCTCAGCACTGAATCTTAAATCTGGATTTACCTCAAGACCCATAAGGCTTCTTGTTGAAGTCCAAATTGCCTGGGCAAACTGAAACATGCCTGCATACGGTCCGTTTGTTGCGCCGGGATTAAAATTAGATTCGCAGTTTGCTATCTTTTTTAAATATTCTTTGTCTATATTATATCCTTGAGCATATTTGGCAAAAAGTTCTTCAAGTTCAGCTGGGGCAGTTAAAGTAATTGCAAGTGTTGGAGTTGGGGCTAAGGTGGGACTTGGTGTGGCAGCGGGATCAGCTTTAGCCGGAGTGGGATCGGGCAGGGTCGGCTTAACCGTTAACGCTGGAGAAAAAATTCTGGAAGGAGCAACAGATGCTCCGGCAACTTTTTCTTTTTTTGCTGACAAATCAAATTTTGTGTCTTTGTGCTGTAAATTTGAAATAAAAACTGGTTTAAATAAAAATCCTAAAGACAGCAATAATATAACAAGGGGAATAAATTTGTAAAACTTCCTCATAACTCTATTATTTTAATACTTTTTTGCGTGTTTCAGAACAGTTGAGCTTTTCAAGACTGACTTATGTGGTAAAATACAGGAGAATAACAATCAAAAGTCAAAAGTTTTTAGTTTTGATATTTGAACTTTGAGCTTTGCGTTTTCAATTATGGATGATGTTGAAAAAATCAAACAAAAAATAGATATTGTAGATTTAATTTCAGAGCATCTTACCCTCAAAAAAACGGGAAGAAACTTTAAGGCCAATTGCCCTTTTCATTCAGAAAAAACCCCTTCGTTTGTAGTTTCTCCTGAAAGACAAATCTGGCATTGTTTCGGCTGCCAAAAAGGCGGAGATATCTTCACCTTTTTAATGGAATATGAAAAAACAGATTTTCCGGAAAGCCTGAAATATCTTGCAGATAAAGCAGGAATAAAATTATCCGGACCGGTTTTCCAAACTGAAAAAGAAAAACAGAAGGAAACAATTTACAGTCTTAATCATCTTGCCTCAACCTATTACAATTATATTCTTTTAAATCATAATGCGGGAAAAGATGCTCTTGCCTATCTTTTTGAGAAAAGGAAATTAAATTTGGACATAATCAAGAAATTTAATCTTGGTTATGCTCCAAACAGAAACAATTCCTTAACGTCCTACCTGATGCGAAAAAAAGGCTATAAACCGGAAGATCTGACAAATGCAGGGCTTGCAACAATAAGAAACGGAAGAGTTATTGATTTTTTCAGACATAGAATCATTTTCCCAATTTCAGACTCCCGCGGAAACGTGATCGCTTTTTCAGGAAGAGCTTTGGATATTAATTCCGCCCTGGAAGGACCAAAGTACATAAATACCAGAGAAACCATTGTCTATAAAAAAAGCGATAGTCTTTTTGGCCTTAATCTTGCCAAGGATGAAATTAAAAAAGAAAACAGGGTAATTGTGGTTGAGGGAGAATTTGACGTAATTTCACCCTACAAGGAAGGAATTAAAAACATTGTGGCAATCAAAGGAACCGCCTTAACGGAAAGCCAGGTTAGAATTCTTAAAAGATACGCAGAAAAAATTACCTTCTGCTTTGATACCGATAGAGCAGGAGAAGAAGCCCAGAGAAGATCCATACAAATGGTAGAAAAAGAAAATGTTTTGGCAAGCGTGATTGTGCCTCCCGAAGGCAAAGACCCGGACGAGCTGGTAAACGAGGATCCCGTTCTTTTTAAAAAGGCTGTTAAGAAAGATATCAGTATTTATGATTTCATCATTGATTCCGCTGTTGGCAATTTTGAGACAAAAACTGTTGAAGGGAAAAGAAAGATACTTGATAAAACCCTGCCTGTTCTTTCTCTAATAGAAAATGCTGTAATAAAAGAGCATTATTTTAAAAAACTGGGTAGACTTCTTGATACGTCGGTTGAATCTTTAAACAAAGAGGCGGATAAGATAAAAAATCAAAAAAATGTTAAAGAGGACATTCTGCCTAAGAAAAAATTGACGCGCGAAGAAATGATTGAACCATATCTTATCTCCTTAATCCTGCAGTATAAGCAAGTAAATAAAGCATATTTAATATGCGAAGAAACTCTGCAGGGAACAGATTTTTGCCTGACAGCCTATAACAGAATCTATAGCTTTTTGGGTGATTACGTTTCCCAACAAGAAAATTTCTTTATGGGAGATTTTGTGAAAACTTTACCTTCCGAGCTTCTTGAGGCATTTGATAAATGCTATCTTGCCCCACTTGCTTTTCTGGAAGATGAAAAACAGTATCTTTCTGAAATTCAAAAAACAGCAAAAGAAGTAAAAACTAACTCCCTCAAAAGTAAATTAAAAAACGTGAGTGAAAAAATAAAAGAAAAAGAAAAAAACGGTCAGGAAAAAGAAGCGGAAGAGGCACGCCAGGAGTTTTTGGAGCTTACAAAGCTTCTCAAACAAAACAGCGTCATTCTTATAAAATAATAAATACGCTCAAGCAAATTTTATCTTACAAACTATATGCCTAAATTACGTTATTGAATCACATCTCAAAAAAGGGTAAAATTATAAGACTATGACAAATGTAAAAGCCGTACACAACGAAAAGATAGTAAGCCTTCTTGCCATGGCAAAAAAGAGAGGGTATGTGTCTCAGGATGAGATTTTAAATGCTTTTCCCAAACCTGAGGAAAATATTAAAGAGCTTGATTACCTTTATGACCAACTCATTAAAAAATCAATCGACATCTTTGATACTCTTGAAGAAGAAAAGGAATTCCAAAAATCGATTGAGGACCTTGAAAAGGAACTTGAGGCGCTCAATATCATACAGGGCGGAACAGTTACTGATCCCGTAAGAATGTACCTGAAAGAAATAGGAAGAATACCGCTTTTGACCTTCAGCGAAGAAGTGGAACTTGCAAAAAGACTGGAAAAAGGAGACCAAAGCGCAAAAACAAAACTGGTTGAATCCAACTTAAGACTTGTGGTTTCAATTGCCAAAAAATATGTAGGCCGTGGAATGGGACTTTTGGACCTGATTCAGGAAGGAAACCAGGGATTAATAAGAGCTGTTGAAAAATATGACTGGAAAAAAGGGTTTAAATTTTCAACCTATGCTACATGGTGGATAAGGCAGGCTATAACCCGCGCAATAGCAGACCAAGCACGTACCATAAGAATTCCCGTTCATATGGTTGAGAATATCAATAGATTCATGCGGGCTCAAAGAAAACTCATGCAGGAGCTTGGCCGCCAACCCACTCCCGAGGAGATTGCGGAAATAATTGAAATTGAGCCTGAAAAGGCACGGGAAATTATAAAAATCTCCCAGCAGCCGGCAAGCCTTGACGCGCCGGTTGGAGATGAGGAAGACAGCTACCTGGGTGATTTTATTTATGATATTACAGCTCCCACACTTTTTGATACTGCCTCACGGGGACTCCTAAAAGAACAGCTGGGAAGCGTCCTTTCAACGCTTTCAGATAGGGAAAGAAGGGTGCTTGAAGAAAGGTTCGGCTTAAGAGACGGCAAGCCCAAAACTCTTGAAGAAGTGGGTAAAATGTTTAACGTAACACGCGAGAGAATAAGACAGATTGAAGCCAAAGCCTTAAGAAAACTCAGACATCCTTCACGCGGCAATAAACTTAAGGATTATCTGGAATAAAAGATCTCCATTTTAAAAATTCAATCTTCAGGAAGTTTTACAATATGCTTACAACAACAAGCATTTTGTATTAAAATACCATCCTGTAGTATGCCAAGAGCTGAAAAAGCCATAATAATTGATTTGCCTGAAAAAAACTTCAGAAGAAAAAAACCGGTAATCCGGTTAATGCCTGAATGCGCTAATGGACATAGTAAACCTGTTAACGCTATTATGGGGGTCTGAAACTTTTAGCACTAGGACAGAGGTTGAACCGGAAGAACCTGATAACCAAGCTCTTCTTGCATTTGAAGAAAAGGAGATTAAGCCTGTAGAAAAAGAGTGGAGGCAAGATATAGATTTTGACAGCTTTGGACCAGACATTCATGATAATTTAAAAATTTATCTAGCAGAAATAGGACGACGCCCACTCTTAACAGGGCATGAAGAGATTGAGCTTGCAAAACGGCTTGAAGCAGGAGATAAAAGCGCAAGAGAAGAACTGGTTGAAAGAAATTTAAGACTGGTAGTTTGGGCCGCGCAAAAGCACCAAGGAAGGGGACTGGACATCCTTGATCTTATCCAAGCAGGAAACGAAGGAGTGGTAAAGGCAGCAGACAGATTTGACTGGAGAAGAGAAGTGAAATTTTCAACGTATGCAATGTGGTGGATAATACAAGGCATAAATAGAGCAATTACACATGAGGCAAGAAGTATAAGGCTTCCAAGAAACATATTAAATGGAATAAATAAAGTAAAAAGAACAAGAATGGAGGCAGAAGGCAGACTAATATCAAACGCAGAATTGGCAAAAGAAATGGGAATTGAAACCGAAGAAGTTGAAATGTTAATGAGAATGGATACACAAGAACCATCGAGCCTCAATATACCTGTTGGAGAAGATAAAGACGGTGAAGCAGGAGATTTTATTGAAGACAAAGAAGCCGCTGATCCGGAAGAAGAAACCTTAGAAAAGTTATTAAGTGAGAATGTCCAGGAGGCTTTAAGGATTCTTCCTGAGCGCTATCAAGAAATCCTGGATTTAAGATACGGCTTAAGCAGCGGAGAGACACTACCACTTGAGGAAGTTGGAAGAAAAAAAGGCATAAGCAAAGAAAGAGTCAGACAAATCGAGCGAGCGTCTATACGTAAGCTCAATAAGCCTGAAGTATGTAGAAAACTAAGCAACTTACTTTAAGTTTATTATTGGTTTGACCAGATCAGCTTGGTTTTGATTGCAAAAACTTCATTTTTAAACTAGAATAATATCTTTAATGAGAATTGTTGAAGCAGAAGCATCTTATCATCAAAGCAATCCAGGTAAAATTAATAAAAATAATGGCAGAAAAGCTCCTGAGTTCATGCCCTCAAATGGAATCGTCTCCTCTTGTGAAATTGCTGATTTAGATCAACCTATAGCCGCAACTGCTCAAGCAATTCAAAAAGAATATTCTTTGGTAAAAGCGTCCGCAGAAAAACCAGCTAACACACCCGCTTCAAATGAAGCCTTAGGAGATTCTGTAGGAATATACTTAAGGGAGATAAGAAGATTTCCTCTATTGACCAGAGGAGATGAGCAAATTCTTGGAGCACAAAAAGAAAAAGGAAATAGAGCGGGTAATTTAAAAGAACAGATCGCAAGCTCTAATCTGCCGCCAGATCAAAAAACAAAAGAGTTGGCAGAATGTGATAGGAAGATACGGGAAGCAGATAAAGCAAGGAGAAGATTAATAGAATCCAATCTTAGACTGGTTGTTTCAGTTGCCAAACAAAACACAGGAAAAGGGCTTCCTTTTGCTGACCTCATAGCAGAGGGTAATCAGGGATTAATGAAAGCAGCAGATGGATTTGATCCCGCAAGAGGTTTTAAGTTTTCAACCTATGCTATGTGGTGGATAAGGCAGGCTATTAGTGACGCGCTTGCCACCCAAGCAAGGGCAATAAAAGTACCCAAAAACAAACTGAAAGATGTCAGCAAGATTATGAGAAATGAAGAGGCGTTGGTAATATTTCTGGGAAGAGAAGCAACCCTTGAGGAGCTTTCAAAAACAACAGAACTTCCGCCTGAAAAAATTGGGAAGCTAAAAAGAATTCTTTACCAGGAACCGGTTAGACTGGATCAATCTCTTGAAACAGACGAGGAGGACAGCAATGATAATTTAGGAAGTCTGCAACCAGACCCCAATGCTGTTTCTCCGCTTGAGACAGTAATAAATACGGAAAGAAGGGGAAAAATCGCGGCATTGCTTGCGTCACTCAAACCTGGACAGCGGAAAATAATAATAGCAAGATTTGGATTTGATGATGGAGAAGCAAAATCCTTTGAGCAAGTTGGTAAAAAGTTTGGAATAACGCGTCAAAGAGTTGCGCAAATTGAAAATAATGTATTGCTCAAACTCCGCCATTCCTCGGAGGCTCCCGAACTTAGAGAGTATCTCAGAGACGAATAAAAAATTGGTGTGGATTTCAGCAATCTTAGATGATAAAATAATTAGCGCAAATTAATATTCCATCCCAGTACCAATACGTGACTGGAACGTTAATTTACAAAGTGAAATTTTACGTTCCGGTGTAGCTCAACCTGCCCGCAGATGCTAAAGCATCAGCTTTTGCAGGCGGGTGGTAAAATTACTTAATGCCAAAGTTTTATTATACATATGTATTACAAAGTTTAAAGGACAAAGAATTATATATAGGATGGACAAAAGACTTAAGGGAAAGATTTAAAAAACATAATAATGGAGAAGTTGAAGCAACAAAAAATAGAGCACCTTTAAAGTTGATATATTACGAAGCTTGTTTATCAAAAGAAAGTGCAATAAAAAGAGAAAAATCATTAAAGACTGGCTTTGGAAGAAGCTATATTAAAGAAAGAGTTAATAAAGTAAACATTCCGGTGTAGCTCAATGGTAGAGCAGGTCGCTGTTAACGACAAGGTTATAGGTTCGAGTCCTATCGCCGGAGCAAAAAGTTCTTAATCGACCCAATTAATTTACCTATATTATTATGGCCAATTTAACTAAACCGGAAGTAATAGACAAACTTAAAGAATTAGCAAAGAAGTTGGGAACAGACACCTTAAAGCAGGAAGATATTAGAAAGGCTGGATTTATTTACCAAGTAATATTGAATTTTGGTGGAAAAATTAAACCAGCACTCATAGCAGCAGGACTTAAGCCAAGTCGTCTTGGAGAGGCAATGTCCACAACTGAGGAGGATTTACTTCAACATATCCGGGACCTTCAAAAGAAACTTGGAAGACCTCCAGTAATAATAGATTTAAGACGAGAAGGTAAGTTCTCAGATAAAATTTATGAAACTAGATTTGGAAGTTTCCCTGAAGCACGAGCTATTGCTTTAGGAGGGACTCCACCCACTCAATCAAAAAGAACACAAAAACCAGGAGACTCAGATAACATGGGTGACCATTTCAACTATATAGGGAAAGCAGGAGAAATGTATATAATTTCAGAATTACTTTACCAAGATTACAATGCAAACCTAGCGTTGGTTGATACAGGAGTAGATGTAATAGCGACAAAAAACGATAAAACATTCTATTTCCAAGTCAAAAATGTTTCATTTAAAAATACAAATACCAGAACAGTACCTATTACCAAAAGCTCATTTATTAATAACCAAAGAGGTAATATGTACTATATGTTTGTCCTTCAGACGGAAAAAGAAAAGAAGGTTCTAATTGTACCGTATCAAAATATTCATCAATATATTCAAAAAGAAATTATCCAATTTGATGAACAAAAAAGACAATTTAACATAACCATTTCTATTGCAGATAACACATTTAAAATTCATTCTGCTTCAAATACCCAGCAAGACGAAGATGTGAAACACATGGTTGAAGATTGGAAAGTTATTGCCTGATTATTTTAATCAGTTTTAATCTTTGTCTTGCCTGTTCAGCCCATACAGGGTTTTGAAAAGCCTGGATAACTTGTGATAAAGCATCGGTCAGTGTGATACTAGGAACAGGGAGCCAATTTAGTATAATCAATATATGTCCAAGAATCCTTTAATAAATGCCCTTAGCGCTTCAGCTTATATCATCCTTGTTGTTTCTGTTATGACCTTCGTGACTCAACCTCTAAGGAACAAGCCCGATACTTTTTTCGCTCCAATCACAGTTTTATTTGTGCTTACTCTCTCTGTTGCAGTAATGGCATACCTATTTTTTTACCAACCGCTTCAGCTTTTTATAGAGGGAAAGAAAAAAGAAGCGGTTAATCTATTTGTTAAAACTGTTGGAATCTTTGCAGCTATCACCGCTGTTGTTTTAATTCTACTTTTTTCCGGTCTAATTTAGATTTGGAGCAATTCCTAAGACTCATTTGTTAGCAATAACAAGTTCGAACTTTTTCAATTTCCTCTCTGATTTGGGCTATCCTTCGATTTCACTCAGGACTTACAGCAATCTTAAAGTCAGAGAAAGCCTTGGTAATTGAAGCTATTTGCGGGGTTACATTAGAATTACGATTCTCGAGCAAGTTATTTACAATCTACTTTTTGATTTTTTTGCCGAAGAGCTGTGTCTATTAAAAAAACCTGATTACTTCTAAGAAGTGGCATTTTGTCCTGTGGAAAAAAACCACATTCAGATACTTCTTGACTCGGAGTAAATTCGCCTCCAATAAATACGCCGATATAACACATATCTAACCGAGAACTGGTACGATCGGTGCGGGTCTTGAGTGATTCATCAACGCTAACGACAAGATTGGATTCTTCTTTTATTTCTCGTTCAAGTGCTTCAGTGGGATGTTCGCCAGATTTTAAATAACCGCCTGGTAGACTCCAAGAATGTTGTCGATATGTATGTTTAAAAAGTAACACTTCATTTTTTTCATTAAAAATAATCCCGGTAACCCCAACTAAAAATTGATTTTGAAAAAAACGCATAAAGAATAACTGAACATCTTTTGGCAAGTTTAATAATTTCCATACTTTTGCCAGAAATGATTTCATAACGCGTTTTTATCTTGAGGTTCAATAACCGTTGAGTTATTTTTTAGTCTTTCGTTTTCTAACTCCAGTTGGTGAATTCGTTTGGTCAAATCGACAATTTCACTTTTAGTTTGTTTGATTTTTTATCCTTCCCGCGTATAGTAAAGCCAGTAGAAATTGAACGGATAAGAGCGAAAAGATAAGATAAACTGAGTCCTATCAAAAGGGAACCAATAATAATATAAAAGAGGGGAATATCAGAAAATACATACGGTCCAAAATGCAACATTACCAACATTGAATTACTTATTGCAAGATAGGCTATTATTGAACCAATAATTAAAAATATGATTAGTGTAAGCATATGTAAGCAGTATACACTTTTAATTAATACTTGACAAGTACTACAACTAGTTGTAGTATATAAAGTATGACAACTAATAACAAACAGCGGCTAACTCTTTTTGTTAATCCTGCTATAGCTAAACATGCTAAAGCTCAAGCTATTGTGGAGGGGCTAAGTTTGACTAATCTTGTAGAAAAAGCCCTAATCAACTATTTGCCTAAAGAAACGGTCATTAAGAAAGCTGACATTAGAGTAGATTTTGATCCTTAAACTTTAATCAACAAAAGCGGGTACGGGAAAATTTATATTAATCGTAAAAAATAAAATGAGGTGAAAAAATATGGCAGAAATATCAAAAGAAACAGTAACTACACAAGGAACTAATATTAATCCAGTTGTGAATACTACAACCAAAAATACTTCAGTTAGAAGTACAGCAACCAGTTCTCAGACGGTTGAATATTTAGTCTATTTCCTCTTTGGGCTCTTGGAAATACTTTTAGCTTTTCGTCTTGTTCTTAAGTTGACGGGGGCGAGTATCTCAAGCGCCTTTGTAGGCTTAATCTACGGGTTAACAGGAATCTTTATTCTTCCTTTTGAAGGAATATTCCGTAGAGGATATGCCCAAGGAGTAGAAACGAGGTCAATTCTTGAGCCATCAGCACTGGTTGCTATTATTGTCTATGCTGTTTTGGCTTGGGGGATTGTTAAGCTAATACGAATACTCTCTGGTGAACAACAACAAACGGATTAGTTTGTTTAGTCTGTTTGCTTGAGGATGCCATACAAAGGGAGGAGGTGGAGAATATGACTATAATTTATTGGATTATTTTTGGACTTATTGCGGGTAGCATTGCCAATTTTATTGCACCCAGCTCAAGAGGAGGAATTGTGGGGTCAATTGTCTTAGGAATTATCGGGGCAGTAGTGGGTGGTTATCTGGGACAAATGTTTTTCGGTGTTGGGATTACTGGATTTAATATGATGTCTTTTGTAGTAGCGGTAGCTGGATCATTGCTTGTACTTTTTGTTGGTAGGTTATTAATGCACGGTTAGCCAGCTTCATCTATTGGAGGTCTAATAATTGTTGCATTTGTTTGGCGCTAAATTCTGGATATTCGAGGTAATTAACCCAGTCAGTTGTTCTATAATCCTCCCATCGTTCGAGCCAGATAGGACGCAGAGCACATAAATGCTCAGTTTGTCCCGTAATATCAAGCTTTTTTAAAGGTTCGAATAATCTATAAATGAACTCCGCTTAAAAAGTGATTTCGAATTTCCCCAAACTTTAGGTTTATTTTGTGCTAAAATGAACAAGTTCTTTCCTTTGGAAATAAGTTTATTCGAACAAGTAAAATGAAAACAATCTTTTGCGAATTTCTCGACAGTCAAAACAAAGATGGCACTATTACCATCAAACCGCTGGGAAAAGCAAAAAATAGCGTTACTAAACCAACATTACCTGGCTGGAAAGATATTGTCACTGAAATTGTCATTGATAAAAATTATGGAAAAGGCCTTGATGGGATTGAGGATTATTCTCATGTAATAGTTGTTTACTGGATGGATAAAGAGAGGGAATGTCATCTTAAACATCATCCTCAAGGCAGAGAAGATATCCCATATGTAGGAATTTTTGCCTGCCGTTGCCCCCAAAGGCCAAACAGGATTGCCATATCCACAGTGGAGTTGGTTTCAAGAAAAGGCAATATCATAATAGTTAAAGGTTTGGATATTGTTGACGGTACGCCTGTTTTAGATATCAAGCCCTACACTCCTCAATATGATAAGGTTGAGAAATCCAAAGTTCCCAAGTGGGTAAGAAAACTTGTTTTCTAATGTCATATGAAACAATTTAGTATCTTGATTGTTTTGCTTCTGTTTTTTTCAGTAAGGGGAACACAAGTACAGGCACAAACAGCCTCTCTAATTGATGACCATACTGCTCGTGAGGAGACAGAAGGAAAAGTAATTTGGGAGAAACTGCAATCAAAACAACTTGAATGCAAGAACCTTACCGATGAAAACTACGAAGTGCTTGGTGAGTATTTTATGGGTCAATCAATCGGCGATACCCAAAGACATGCGCTCATGAATCAGATGATGACAAATATGATGGGGGAAGAAGGAGAGGAGCAGATGCATGTCACTATGGGTAAAAGATTAAGTGGTTGCGAACCTAATGCCCAAGTTCCTTCAAGCGGTACTGGTTTTATGCCTATGATATGGATGATGGGAGGAGGTGGTAATCCTATGATGGGTTATGGTGGAAATAATATAATGGGCGGCTGGAATGGGTTTGGTATTTTGGGATGGCTACCGATGCTACTTTTCTGGATACTCCTTATTCTTGGCGTTATCGCTCTTTTCCGCTATCTGGGTGGTTCAGGAAAAACTATCAAGGACGATAAAACACCGCTGGATATCCTCAAAGAACGCTATGCCAAAGGCGAAATTGATAAAAAAGAGTTTGAGGAGATGAAAAAGGATTTAAGATGAAGTTTGAACAAAGACAGGATGACTTTGTAATCTCTTGATCTCATTCCATCTTTGTCTCATCTCTCCAATCCATCGTAAATCCTGAAAAGCCTGGATAATTGAGGTGAAATCTATATTTATAATGATTCTAGGTCTGGGGAGTTCAACTTTCTAGAGAGATTTGATTCCTCACATATTGTAGTCATTCAAGGATTTTCCAGAAAGAATCCTTACGGATGATTTTTCCCTCGGCGAACTCAAGCAAGTCCACTCCCCGCACTTCTATCTTTTTCCCTGATGCAGATGTGCCAGTGAGTGTCCATTCGGAGACTCCAAAATCGCCACATACCCAGTGCTTATCATTTCCGTAATGCACATCCGGAATGCCCTCAAATCTTTTTGCTAAACCTGCTCGCACCTCGGTTTTCCCGACATACCGATCACCACGAGATGTCGAGCCTCGCGGCATATAGAAAACGCAATTCTCTGCAAAATATTCCATAATGGAATCCAAGTTATGCTGGTTGAACGCTTTCAGGAATCCTTTCAGTATTTTAACGGTTACAGGTTTGGACATGGGATGACTTCCACGCATCATGCCAGCCTACAATATTGCTGACACGACTAACTACTAATTATACAGCATTCAAGCACTGAGTTATAATTTCATCTGATTGTAGAAAATGCGCTCGAAGTGAGCAAACATTTGAGAACAAATATCCTATAACATTTATGTTGGACACTTTTCTGTTAAAATCTTCCTTATGATTGAAAGGTTTAGATATAGATCGGCAAGAAAAGCAGCGGAGTATGCCATAAGGGTTATTGCGCCTCAAGTACCTACTATAAACACGTGGGGCAAGGATTACTATAAAGTTGCTCCTTACTCCTGTAAGGGTTTTTGGAAAATAGCTTGGGATTCCGGTATGAAATTACAACATCAAACCTCACCTAGAAAGACACCTTACGTATTGACGGAAGTTAATGTAACCGATCAGGGAATAGAAATTACGGAACACGTTAAAAATGGAGATAATACACAGTTAAGGTTTTTTGAAGGAAAATTTGAAGGTGCTTGCACTTGGAATCAAGTAAACACGACTTTAGCAGTTGTCGTTCTGATCCTGAGCTTGCCAAAGGAGAAGAATCTCTTGCTCGCCTCGCTGAAGCGAGAGCGAAGCGGGCGAATGCAAGACTGAAATAAGTTCAGAGATCCTTCGTTTCCGCCAGCTGGTGGATCCTCAGGTCTTGACTCTGAGGGAAGAGCCCTCAGGGCTCAGACTCGAAGAGATGACGGGATGTGCGAAACTCGTACTATTGAGTAACATGTTTTTTAAAAACAAATATTTTTAAAATTAATCAAAATTACAATATTACCAAAACCGTACGCAAAAGAGAACCGTCCCCTAAAGCTCAAAAAGGAAGGGAGTTGGGGGGAGGAATTTTGGCCCACCCGAGCTTTAAAGTTTTTCAAAATTCAGCGTCCGGATTTTCGCGAAAAAAAGTTCGGATTTCGTTCAGGACATAGAGTAAAGTGGCACTTAATATACCAAGTTTGTTATACTAAAAATATGGATAAAAATTTAACACAAGAAGAAAAAAGATTAGTTGAATATGCGAAGGAAGCAATTGTTAAGTATAACAAAATCCGCCACGAGAAAGGTAATATTGACACTTTGTATTCCTTTATAATATCAGATCATGGAAAAATTCATGACGGAGGATGCTTTGAACCAAATATAGCACATGCTACCGTTTGTGGCGAAAGGCATGCTATTGCAAATATGATTCTTCAGGAGTCAAATAAAGCCAAAATAAAAAGTATAGTTGTTGCAGACCCAGTTCCGGAAGTTCAGAAACATGGTACGCCACCTTGCGGAACCTGTAGGCATTTGATTTGGACTTATGGAACACCAGAAACAACTGTAATTTTAATGCAGTATATTCAAGGAAAAGATGGTTGGACTTTCCCTAAAATAGAGAAATATACTGCTAAAGATTTTTATCCGCTTCCATACGAGCCTAAAGAAGGACTTTGGGATAATTGGCAACCTAAGTAGCGGATATTAGATAGCAAGAACCAGGGAAGGTTTCACTTTTTCTATTTCTTCCCTGATTTGCGCAACCAATCTGAAATCTTCAAATGTCTTGATTAAGCAAGCTAACTCTGTGGTTATATTAAAGTTACGCTTCTCGAGCCAATTGGCACTTAATATACCAAAATTTGTGATATACTAAAAATATGGTTACAGTTGAGCTTATTAATTATATCAGAGGTCAGTTATCACAAGGAAAAGCTAAAGAAGAAATTAAGGCAAATCTTCTGTCTCAAGGATGGAATGAGACTGATATAAACCTAGCATTCTCACAATCGGTAGTTAATCAACTAGCAACCCCACAACCTTCTATAAATACAAAAGTTATAACTCAAACACAGACAGGAAAACCTAAAAATATTTTTGATTTCAAGAATCTGAAATGGTACGAATGGTTAGCAATGCTACCCGCATTCTTCCTACTAGTACAGGGCGGGGCAATAGGTGCTGCAATCGGTTTTCTCGGGTGGAGTTTATCATTAAAAATAATTAGAAGTGAATCTAAATCAAAAGTTGCAAAAATATTTATTGTCGTTGGAATAACAATTGCCTATTATATTACTTATTTTATTCTAGGCTCTCTTTTTATTGTTTTAATAAAAGGTTTATCGGGAAAATAGTTGCTATTAACTTTTTCTATTTTTTCCCTAATTTGAGCTATCCTTCAACTCTGCTCAGGACTAACTCAAGCTAATTTTGTGGTTATACTAGAATTACGATTCTCGAGCACATCTTTCGCCAAGGCTTCAGATGGCTCAAGGCTGATATTTTTGCCAATTTATGTTTTATACATATATTTTAAGAAGCCTAAAAAATGGAGAATTATACACAGGTTGGACAAATGATTTAAAA
Organism: Candidatus Levybacteria bacterium RIFCSPHIGHO2_01_FULL_36_15; assembly: GCA_001782015.1. GTDB lineage: Bacteria > Patescibacteriota > Microgenomatia > Levybacterales > GWA1-39-11 > 2-01-FULL-36-15. Next base: position 19,370 of record MFNJ01000039.1, on the reverse strand, counting down.
AAACGATTTAAAGAACATAATAACAGAGAATCATTTGCAACTAAACCTTATATTCCTTGGAAGTTAATATTTTATGCTTCTTTTGAAACGGAAAAATTGGCAAAAAAGTTTGAAAAGTATTTAAAATCAGGTTCAGGAAAAGCTTTTACAAATAAAAGATTAGTAATGAAGCCTTAGAGAAAAATGCCCTACGTGAAAAAGGCGTTCGAAGCTCTCTTCCGCTAAAGTTTTTAGAGAGCGAAGTACACCTCACGGGGGAGCAAAGTATTTCTCTAGCTTCAAAATAATCTAAATCTTCGAACTTCTGATATAATCCATCTGTGAGTAAAGAGATTTATTTAGCTGGAAAAGTTGATTCAGGAAAAAGTCAAATTTCACAACTGTCTTCCGAACTGGAAAGCAGGGGACATCATATAACCTTGAAATGGTGGGAAGGCGAAAAGCTCCCAAAACCATATTTAGATTATCCAAGAATTTCTGCTGAAGCCTCTAGAGCCATGATTGTGGCAATAGTTAGAAGTCATGTATTTATTTTTATCCCTCAAGGCAATGTATTGGGGGCACTTGTTGAGTTTGGTGTCGCATTAAGGGATAGAGAAGATCATCCAGACAAAGAAGTAATTGTTATTACATCACCTGAAACCCGTCAGTCCGTATTTTATGGAAACGAAGGAGTGATTGTCTTAAAAAATACTGAACAACTAAAAGAAAGACCCTGGTATTAATATATCAATATGAAGATTACAGATTTTGAAAACCAGTGGTGATTTAAAATTATTCAATACTTGGTTGATATTATTAGTGGTCCATTTATTTCAGCTATTTTGACCAATCTTGTTATAAGAAATCCTTCCGAGTGGTTAACCGGCTTTATATATTTCCTAGGTTTTTTCTTATCAGGTCTAAAGTTGTGGTTATCAGTAAAAAATAAGAAGTTGGAATTTTTAGAGAAAATGGTTTATAGAAAGCAGAAAAAGGAGATGAAGAATTAAAAAGGATAGATAGAGAGCTACAGAAACTCGGACTGTAGCTTTTCTATTTCCTCTATGATTTGGGCTATCCTTCGACTCCTTCGATTACACTCAGGCCTTCGGCTCTGAGACCATCGCTCAGGCTCGAAGAGATTATAATCCGCTCAGGACAAGTCCTTCGGTGCTGAGTGAGCCGAAGTACTCAGGACTTACAGCAAGCCTAAAATTAGAGAAAGTAGTTATCGATCGCAAAACGCTGTTGTTCTAAAAAGATTCTTTTTAGATGGTAAAGATTATTTTGTTCGTAAAAAAGAATTAAAGCCTTTTTATATTCAACTTCGTCTACACTTCTATAGGAAAGAGGATAATAGCCGTTCGCGAGAAGAATGGCATTACTGATCATTCTGGAGGTTCTTTTGTTGCCGTCGGTAAAGGGCTGCAAATAAGCAATAACAGCAAGAAAAATTAGAGCTTTTTCCGGTATTGATTTGATTTTTTTTGTCTGAACTATTAATTTATTTAGAGCTTCTTCTATCTGCCATTTATTATCCAATGGAAGATATTTCGTTCCGGTAATTCCCACGGCAGATTCCCTAATGCCAGATTTTATATCCAATTCCCTTACCAGTTCTGAATGAATTATCCTAATATCCGCAACCGTGATTTCTTTGAAGCTTTCTTTCTTTTCTAAAATCGTGTCAAAGGCCGTCTTGTGGTTGAGAATCATTATTGCCTCACTTTTATCGTGCCCTTTTGCCTCCTTTTTATTTTTTATTAACTCCTCTGTTTCAAGAAGAGAATAAGTGTTGCCTTCTATTTGGGAAGATTTCCATGAAAGTTCAATCGTAAACCTTTCCAGTTCACGCTTTAATATAGTTTTGTCCAAAGAAGAAAATTTATTTTTCAATTTGCCCTTTCCCTGTTCAAACACCTCTAATTCGTCTTTGGAAAATAACCCCGTCAAACGATTAATCAAATTAAAATTAAATACAGGATATTTGATTTTTCTAGTATCGGTTATTGTTAAGAAATATTTTTCCAGATCTATGGGAATAAGTAATTCTTTTCCTGACTTGAGACGGTATTGTACATACTTGCCGCCCCCAACATGTTCAATTAAACCAACGCTGACAAGATAATTTAAGTCTCGAATTATTGTTATTCGGGAAACATTGTCATCTTTCAAGAGGTTTTCGATTTTGGATCTTGAAGACGGAGAGTTTACTAATAAAAATTCCAGTAATTTAGTCTGCCGGCTGTTTACTTGCGTATCATCCATATGTTTCTAGCGTATCATAATGATACGCAGGGGTCAACCCTCTCTCTGATTTGGGATATCCTTCGACTTCGCTCAGAATTTACAGTAAGCCTAAAGTTAGAGAAAGCCTTGTAAATACAAGCCAAATGAATGCTCATATTAGTGTTACGATCCTCGAACATAGCGCCCCATAGTTTGTGTTTTGACTTCATATTTGATATACTTCACGTTGTTATGAGTAATAATGAGCTAGTCCAAGGAGCAGCGCCTACTACAGAATCTACTTTAACCAGAGATGTATTAAAACATGCTTTAGCCTTCAAAGGGAATTCAATTGATCTTTTTAATGACGCTGTATCAGAAGTTAAATCTTTAACCTCTGATGGTAGTTCTGTATATCCACCATATGAATATCCCAGTTTATACCATCCGGAAAGAGCAACTACACTTACAAAATCACCAGAATCTGGTTTTGTAGGCAGATTAGCACCAGCCGAAGCAGTTGCAGTTAGAGTACTGCAAGAAGAATCTTTAGCATTGATGCAGTCTTTTGCACGTAATTTTGAAACTTCAAGAAAAATTGATGAAATTTTAGGAACTGGAGAACATACTTCGCAATCAGACGCAATGGAAGGAATAGTAGATTTTATGCAAATAATTTCAATGGCTTCAGGGGTTAGAGAAAGAATATTAACTAGACAAGGAGAACCTGTAAAAAAGACTCTTGGAGACATATCAAAGTTACGTTGGTATAAATTATTTAAAGGGGCAATTGAACAAGATAGTTTTAAAATAGGAGATAATACAGCTGCAAAAGCAGTTGAAGAAGTTCAAAAACAAGCAAACGAACATATTACTCCTCTCAACCCAGGAGGAGCAACAAATGATATTGAAATTAGAGCTAGAATTATTGGACGAATGAGAGGTGCAGAATTGGCCAAAGCCTTATACTTAGAAACAGTTGATCTTGCAGCAAATATATTACCTGCAACTCTTGAACGTAAAACTGTACCGGCTGATACAAGCACGTCTATACCTCAGAGACTCTTACTGGGCACAAAGTCTTCTTAGGCATAAATTAAATCCAACATTCGAACCTATTCCACTTTTTTGAAACCGGACATCGTATTTTGTTAGGTTTTAATGATATAATCCTTACAAGCCTAAATAAGATGTTAGGAGTCAAAAAATCAAGTAGAGAACTGTCCCTTTTTTGCTATTCTTTCTAAGAAATATATAATTTGCTATACTGTAACTTCTTAATCTCCTCCTACCTTTGTTGTAGTTTGCCAATAAACCTCAAATCCTGAAAAGCTTGTATAATTCGGTCAAAGTTAGTTTGATCCCTACTCTGATTTTATTAGTTGATAGTGCTTAAAATTATTGACATTCACAAACTTATGCTATATGATAATTACATATATGACAACTACGTATAATGATTCACTACGACCAAGAGTCTTCGGTGTTATTCAACGCTTTATTGAACCCTGCATCCTCCTCCTTCTTTCAAAAAACACATCTCACGGCTATGGTTTACTGGAAGATTTGGAGAAACACTGTGGGGAAAAAGTTGATATTGGCAACTTATACAGAACCTTACGAAAAATGGAAACAAATGGCTGGGTAAAATCTGAGTGGTATGGAAACAAAGCCGGTCGCGATAGGAGAATGTACACCATTACCAAAAAGGGGCACACGTTTTTGGAAAAAGCAGTTACCTCACTTACTCAAACCGATAATCTCATTCACAGACTTTTGGAGGGGTACCAAAGAACTTTTCAGAAAGGAGTATCTCTATGAAACTTGCTATTGTTCTTTCAACAAATAATGCAGAAACAAATTGGAACGCTTTCAGATTGGCTAATCTGGCGTTAGCCAAAGGCGACATGGTTTCGGTTTTCCTGACCGGTGAGGGTGTGGAATACGAACAAAGCAGCTCTTCCCAGTTTAATATCCAAGAACAAGTTGAAACATTTCTTGGTTCTGATAAATCAAAAATCATTGCCTGTGGCACTTGCATGAAATTAAGAAATCAGGATGACACTGAGGTATGTCCGATGGGCGGGCTTGAGGATTTATATTCTTTGGTAGCAGAGTACGATAAAGTACTGACATTTTAAGACACACGCATATTATGAAAAAGTTTTTACTCATAACAATTTTACTAGTAGTAATAATAACGCTCATGCCATCTAAAATATCAGCCCAAGGTATGATGGGGTGGTCAAGTTCTCCTTCCGGAACAATTATCCTATAACATTTATGTTGGACACTTTTCTGTTAAAATCTTCCTTATGATTGAAAGGTTTAGATATAGATCGGCAAGAAAAGCAGCGGAGTATGCCATAAGGGTTATTGCGCCTCAAGTGCCTACTATAAACACGGGCTAAATGGCTGGTTATATTAACGTAACGATCCCTGGGCAAATTTCAGCTTAGCTTGATTTAACAATCAATTGATCTTGACAATTGGCAGAACTTATTAGATACTCAGGTTATAAATAGTTTTGTTCAAGTCTAAGCTCTGAAAAAACATCTCGTCATTGACAATTGACGAGAGTATTTTAATTGAAGGAATATACATGTTAGAAACCGAAGCCTCTTTTGAAAAGACACACAACTTACTTTTACATGGAACACCTGAACGTCCACAAGTAGTTCTTCCAAGTAAACCAACCGGCACAGATATTATAAAAGCCTCAAACCTTGCCTCCATTCCTCCTGTTTTGGATGCTATACCAAGAAAAGATGGTAGACCGTATGCAATTTTTGATGTTAACGATACACGACCTTTACTTTCAAAAACCCAAGCAACTGTAAAAACAGGGCTTGAAGAAATAAAAGTTTTTCCTCCACAGGATAAATCAGAAGAAAAACCCTCTATAAATATCGCGCCCATGGGCATACTCATTGTATCGGACGTGGACTTTGCTGACCCAAAGATTAATAGAACAGATCGTCAATTCCAACGGTTGGGTCAATTCCAAATGCTTACGGAAACCGCTGACCAATGGGAAAGAAATTTAGATGGATCTCTTCCCTGTGGGGATGAAAAACCAACGCAAAGATTGTTAGATAAATACAGACATATTGCTGCTTCATGGTATACGAATGAATTATCAAAAGAACCACTTACCAAACTAACCGCTGAAGGCATAATTCAGGATCGTCTGCCGCAAACAGATGTAATATTAAGAAAAGTAATAGAATATATTAAAAAACTATCCTTAGGTTTAACCGATATTTACGACGAGGCTGATCGAATTCTAAACCCTCCTTCGCAAAAAGAAATAGACCCGGAAGTACCAAAGCTCGAAAGCCAGATTAAAGATAAACAACGGCAGGAGGATTCAACGCAAAAACCTGATGCCATGAAAAAAGCATCAAAAGAACTGGGAGAAAAAGCTAGAGAAATAGCCCAAAGCTATGAAGCACAATCTAAACATAGAAAATCAAAAGATATATATGTGCATGATCCTGTAATGGATGAGCCAAGTTCAAACGCGGCAGCTTATTTTGAAGAACTTTGGAATAGAACCTTTTAATAAAAAATCTATTTAATGTTGTCGTTGTGCAAGAAAAGAATTTACCGCAGAAAGATATAGTATTGTTCCTGACATGCTGAGAGAATACTTTAAAAACCAATCTATTGAGTAACATGTTTTTTTAAAACAAATATTTTTTAAATTAATCAAAATTACAATATTACCAAAACCGTACGCAAAAGAGAACCGTCCCCTAAAGCTCATTAGAGTTACGATTCCCGAGCAGATTTTTGGTACAATAAAACAGTGAGTAAGAAAAGAATTGCCATAATTATTTGTATTATTCTAATTGTATCCATCGGATTTTTAGCTTTCAAGTTTTTTTCTACCACTAAAACCGAGAATGAACAGATAAGCGGGGTTTATCTTGGTAATCAAATCTGGAGTGGTGAAATTACTATCACTGGAGATACTGCAATTTTAGGGAATTTGACTGTTTTGCCTGCTACTGTTGTTAAGTTTGTTGTCGGGGATGATCGTGGTTGGGGAGATGAAGTAGAAAAAGACGGCTTTAACGATAATGACCCTACCAGACTTAAGTCATATACAACAACTCATTCCGGTCTTTTTGTTCTTCGAAAGCTAATCGCCAAGGGCACAAAAGATAAGAACATTGTTTTTACCTCCGCAGCCCCTAAACCTTATCTGGCTGATTGGGAAGCAATAGTTTTTCAAGGAGATGGGAGTGTGTTAGACAATGTAGTAGTGGAGTATACCCGCAATGGAATTAACCCTGTCGGTAAACAGCCTAACAGTGTTATTCAAAATAGTATATCCCGACATGTAATGTGGGGCGCAATATCTGCAGCTAATTCCAATATTAAAATAATTAACAATTATCTATCTGATGCAGGGCATGAGGGAATAGATCTTAAATTTAACGGCAACCAAGAAGTCTCAGGCAATATTATTGATGATTGCCACACAGGCATAGCCTCTATAGCCGGATCGCAGATTATTAAAAATAATACTATTACAAATTGCGGAGACTCTGTTTATATCGATCCCAAATCAAGCGCTACATCAATCGGCAATACTTTTGTGTCTGCCCCGGAAGGAAGCAAACGGGAATGGCGTTATGGCAATTATGTTATTCCAATTTTTGGCTATCCAAAATAAGTCAATTTATTTGAAACCTTTTAATCTCCTACAACCTCATCCCTATCAACTTTGTTTGAATTACATCTTTAAAAGCCATTAATAGCTTCTCAATCGTTGCTCTAATAATCTCAGGGTTAGGGAGCCAAGTGGCACTTAATATATACCCTTCGCATTTGAAAATGCTACGGGTATAACTCCTTCTAGACTGATTTAGCAACATTTTTCTTTAGAAAAATTTGCAAAATCAAGTAAGAAGGGTATAACTTGCTTTAATTTTAGATCAATGAAGCTAAAATCTCCAAAATAACCTTATTCAGGGAATACGAAGTACTCAGGACAAGCAATACAAGCTGACATGCGTATTGACAGTGTACATACATATTTTGTATAATATTTAAGTGAAATATCAAGGGTTTACTATCGAGTTTTCAGTAGAGAAAAGTTTATTATTGCAGGAAACAAGAGGGATTGGATTTGAAGAAATTCTAAAAGCGATCGAAAAGAAAAAAAATCCTGGATGACTTAAAACATACCAGGAAAAAGTACACCCACCAAAGAATATTGGTTATAGAAAAAGATAAATATGTCTATGCAGTACCTTATGTTTTGGATCCAAAAAGAAAAGTAGTATTTCTAAAAACTGTCTACCCGAGCAGAGTATTAACAGAAAAATATTTGAAAGGAGGGATGAAAAGATGAAAATTGCTCTTGATAAGTATGAACAAGAAATTGAAGATGCTTTAGAAAAGGGAAAATTTGAAAGTGTTTCTGATCTCGAAGATACCAGACAACTGTTTAAGGAAGCTGTCAAGAATTACAGACAATTACAGGAGACCAAAAGTATTACCTTAAGAGTTAATAAAGAAGACCTAATTAAAATAAAAGCTAAGGCAAAAAGAAATAGAATTGCCTACCAAACCTTGATTAACTTGCTGATTAGCCAATATGTAAAAGGTGAGAAAAAAGTAACTCTTTAAATAGCGTTAAGTACATAAAGGATTCTGAAAAGCCTGTATTACTTGTGCTAAACTTTTAGTTCGATTAATCCTAAGGAATACGGAGCGCTTCGGCAAACCCAGCGCAAGCCAATTGGCACTTAATATACCCAATGTGTTATCATAAATTTATGAAGTATTTATTGATGTTTTTTGGCGTTTTAGCTTTTCTAGTTTTAGCTTTTTTTGTACTATCTACTCCAACAGTAAATTCGCTATTTAGCTGTCTAAGTGAATATAATTTTAAAATGGGTAACAATATTGCGATAGCCCGAGAGGAGAGGTGGAACAAAGAAAAGGTTTGTACAGCGGGTAAACCAGCACTTGTAGAGTTCCTATCATGTTACTCATCAGTCGGATCAAAAAGCTTATTTCCAGTTGATTTAGTTTCTCAGATAACAAGAATGATTAAACCAGGTACAATTGGAGGAGATGTAAACGAGGCAATTAAAATACATAATTCTTCGTGCATTGATTACCCTGAGGCGCAAATACTATAGATACGAACTTTTCACTTTTTCTATTTCCTCTCTGATTTGGGCTATTCTTCAACTTCGCTCAGTGTAAACATATTGGATTTTGATAAAATCAAATTATGGATAATAAGAGAAAAATGGTAAAGTCAGGTTATAACCAATATGCTAAAAACTACGCGGATAATCGTGATTTATTCAAAAATCAGAAATATTTAGAGAATTTGGCTAATAAGCTATCTACAGGTGCAAAAATATTGGATATTGGTTGCGGTTCGGGTGTACCAATAGATGAGTTCCTTCTGGAAAAGGGATTTAAAGTAACTGGAATAGATATTTCTGAAGAAATGGTTAAGCTGGCAAGGGAGAATCTTCCTGGTAATGAATACTTAGTAAAAGATATGGCCGAGATAGTATGGTTTCTACTCTGAAATCAGATTGACTTTTAATTCATTAAAATACTATATTATTAATGTCCTATTTAATCATCCTAATTATAGTTTTAGTTGTTTCTCCGCTTATCTTGAGCGAAGTTAAAGGGTTGAGTTTTGCATCCGCTGGAATGGTATTTTTGGTATTAGCAGGAAGCGTTGTTGGGCTGGCATTTATTAACAAAGACAAAAATCTCCTTAAAAGATATTCCTTCTCAAAAGGATTCTCTTTTATTCCTGTATTAATAATCATAGCGGCAATAACTTTAGTGGTCATCCTGGATCTACAAAGAGAAAATTCCATAATACTTAATCAGCTGGCAGAAATTGGATCCACAAAAATCAGCCGCGGACTGGCAATAGAAAATGTTAAAAAACTCCCGGAGGTGCAGGAATATCTGAAAAATGTCCCCAACGGAAAAATTGAGGTGGATAATGAGTCAGAGGGAGAATATAATGTCCACGTTTATGAAATCAAAGACAGACATACAGCTACTTTTAACTGGTACACAGTCAGTATAAAAAGCGGTGAGGCGCAGAAAGGGCTTTAATGTTTGGACAAAAGTTGTTTTTTAGACTATAATCAGGTAACAAATTTCTATGGAAAATACAGAAAATAAAAAAAAGGGCAGTAGAAAGTGGCTATTATTGTTATTTTTATTGTTATTTTTCCTATTTGCATTCTTCTTTTCAAAATCTAGCTTAAAAACAAATCCAAAGATTAACAATAATGCTGTTCCGGATACTAAAATAACCACCAGCCAGCAAGAACCAACCGCGAAAATAATTAAGTGTCAGAATACAATTGTCACACCGAAAGTGACAACAGAATTATTTGCGTATGTTTCTGGCAATAAAACCAAACTTGATTACCGGATTGGCGCGACAACCGAAGAGGACTCTTTTATGACCCAGATACTTTATGATGGCCAGTGGGTTTATATATGGAATCCTGCCATTCGTTTTGATAACAATCAAAAAACAACAAATCCTCCCGGACTGAAAATGAAGACAACCCCTTTTAATTATGAAATTGATTTAACCAAACTAAATGTGGTTGACAGTTTAAGTGACGGTTCGGGTGACCGTTTATGTAAAGAGTGGGACGATGTTGATCCTGTCTTTGAGATACCCTCAGATATTGAATTCAAAGAATCTTCTGAAACGCAAAATAAGATAAAAAACGACCTTGATAAAATTTGTCAGACGTGTGAGCAAATAACGAATAGTTCTGTCAATTCAACTTGTAGAAAAAACCTCGGATGTCAATAAGTAACCAGCAGACTTATAAAATGGTCTTATAAAGAAATAGTCTTCAGAATCATTTATTCTTTGAGGCAGTACTGACTGTCGGGTTCTGAATATACCAAATAGAAAGAACAATTCTGTCCAGATTGGATTTTAAAAACTATTTTTGTTACTATTGACGTGTGAAGAAAAAATTTCTAATAGTTTTGATTGTCATTGTTCTTCTGCTTGACTGGGCAGCGCTACATGATATTACTGCAGGAAGAGAACCACAGTCAGCCTTAGGCGGAGAATACATAACTCTAATTTTCAGTGTACTTGCTTTAATAGTTATTGGATACTTAATCTACCGCAACAAACAGTCCAGAAACTGATCAGGATCTTTATTTGCTAAGGATTAAGGATACATGAAAAACTTACCCATTGTTTTAGGAATAATAACTGTTTTAACAGGCGGGTTTGTTTTGTTGAAGTTTTTTAGCAAAAACCCACCGGTTTCAAAGTCTATTCCTGAACAAAATTCCATACCACTACCAAGCAGTGATATTCCTCAGGCTAGAGTAATTGCAGAGAATTTAGATACACCTTGGAGTATTGTGTTTCTGCCGGATAAAAGCATGCTTATTACAGAACGTCCTGGAAGAGTTCGATTTATTGATAGTAGTGGAAAACTTCAAGGCAAGCCAGTGGCAACTTTTGATCAGGTCAAAGAAATTGGCGAAGGAGGATTGCTAGGGGTTACAATTGATCCTAAGTTCTCTGAAAATCGCTACATATATTTTTACTACACATATGAGGCAAACGGAAAGACGTACAACAGAGTAGAGCGTTATCAATATAGTAGTATCAAATTAGCAGTTGCTTGCGGACCGAATAATCCTAATTGCGATGCTCAAACTCCACGTTTGGAAAAAGATAGAATTATCATTGATAAAATCCCAAGCTCTTCTAATCACAACGGCGGTCGCATTAAATTCGGCCCAGATGGCTATTTATATATAACAACCGGTGACGCAGAAAGTCCATCTCAGGCACAAGACATAAATGCCCTTGGTGGAAAAATTTTACGAGTAACAGATGAGGGAAAGCCTGCTTTAGGAAATCCTTTTAATAATCTTGTATATTCTTACGGACACCGCAATCCTCAGGGGCTGGCTTGGGATGATAATGGAAGGCTTTGGTCAACAGAACATGGACGTTCCGGAATTTTATCCGGGTTAGATGAGCTAAATTTAATTGAAGGGGGTAAAAATTATGGTTGGCCGGAAATTTCCGGGGACGAAACAAAAACCGGAATGGAAACTCCAAAGCTTAATTCTGGTCCATCTACTACTTGGGCTCCTGCCGGAGCTGTGTTTATTAAAAACTCTTTATTCTTTGGAGGCTTAAGAGGTCAAACTCTTTATGAAGCAGTAATCAATGGGAATCAGATAGAGTTAAAAGAGTACTTCAGGGGAGAGTTTGGTAGGATTAGGGATGTTATTTTGGGACCTGATAATTTGCTTTATATTACTACAAGTAACAGAGACGGTAGGGGTAATCCTGTTGTATCTGATGACAGAATTATAAGAATTAATCCTCAAAAACTCTAGATGGTTTAAAGGAAATAGTTTTTTCTAACGCTTACTGAGCTTCTATTGTTCTTTTGGATAATATTTCCAAATTCAGCTTGCTGCCCATCATTGGCATTGAGTTTTTGCTCATATGTCAACCCGTGTTATGAATATAATTAACATAAAAAAACAGCCTCGGGAATTTTTTTATTATCACCGACTCACTTAAGCTTTTCATATTTTCATTATATTGAAATAGGTAACATAGATACAACTGTCAAAATACAGTATAATCATTGTCTTTATTATCGATCTTAATTTATTTATACTTATACTATGCCAGAACTTATCAATGGACTATCTAAAATATCACTTTTGAGACACTTTGCTAATTTCCATGGCGCCCTAGGTATGTTTTCTTTAATATTCCTTGGCGCAGGTATTGTCCTTTATTTTTTTACAACCAAAATTAAACTCGCTGTTAACTGGTTAAGGCTAATTTTACTTGGCCTTTTTATTAATTTGAGCCTGCTGGATATTGCTGGCTTATCAATCTATACAGCTTACAGAGCTGAAAATGGTCCCAGAACTATTCTTAAAGCTTCCAAGGAAACAGCCTGGCTTCATACAATTGTATTTGAGCATAAAGAATTTCTAGCTTTTGCTCCTCCTGTTCTAATCTTCACAGCACTGTTTATAGTTTTAAAAACGGGTGATTCGTTTGGGGATAAGCAAAAATTGAACTATTTAAGGCTAGCTGTAATAAGTTGTCTTATTTTATCTTTATTATTTGTGTTAATTGTGGCAAGCGAAGCAGTTTTGGTAACTAAAGTGGCGCCAATCTAAAAATTATGGAAGATAAAAAAATTATTTCAGCAAACACGATGCTTTTGGCAACTTCAGCTTCTTTAACTTTTTTCTGGATTTTAAACATTTTCAAGGAAGGTTATAAGGAGGTACAAAACTTCCTGAACTTTTATCCATCTGTTGGACCATTGCTTGGATTATTTATTTTTTCAACCGTGGTATTAATTGTTGCTTTTGTAGTTCTTGAGAAATTGAAGATCAGAAATCAAAAATTTGCTTTTAAAATATTTATTGTGTCTGTACTGCTATTTGCTTTTATGGTATTTCCGCCTGTCTTTAAGATTATAGTTAAGCTTATCTAATCAGTTAATATCTCCTGATTGTACTATTTGACGAACAAGCTATTGAAATCCTAACCAGGACAAAAGTTAATTTTTAAGGTTGCTCTGAAAACCACCATCTTGCTACGTCATTGTAAACGATTTCAGGGAAAATAACTGTCCATCCGGTTTGCGCAAGAGCGCTTTCTGAGGTTTGCGAGAAATCTGCAATATTTTCAGCTTGCGGAATTGGCGGATAAAATACGTCCTGCCATTTCCGGTTATATGTCTTTGTATTTGTAATTATGTAGGGATCAGCAGAGAGAGAAAAAAAACGTATGCGCTGAAGATAAAAATGAAAGGATGCAAGTAAGAAAAATACACCACATGACGGTCTCCCCAATAATACCGTAATAGAATAAAATTGAAAAAGAATGTGATCAAAAGAAAAATAAGTGGTTTGGGCAATTTTTTCTGATAACCTTTTATAGAAAGAACAACTAGAAATGCTAAGGCAAGACCGGTACCCAAAATTTTTAAAACTCCCAAGGTCACAGCCCATAATTCGGGCCAAAAACTTTTTAGATAAATAGACCAGCTGTTGGCAACATAAATACTGTTTTTTGAATATATTGCAGTTTTATATATACCCTGAACCGTATCCCAATGATTAGTAAGGTTAAAGAAGATAAGCGGCATACAAGGAACAACAAAACCCAAAATAGTGATGAAAATTTCGCGCAGAGAATTATATCTCAAAATGCCTCTGTAAATAAAAATGGCGAGGGGAAAAATGCAAACAACCGCAGCTATAAACGGTATATACACGCCCATATTATTTTGCTGAAAGCGTCGGATTTCTATGGAGAATTTTTCGATAAGTTGACAATAAATCGCCAATATGGTTAAACTTTACTTAAGCCAATATTTTTTATGATCCACGTTCTTTTTGTAGATGATGATGCAGCAATTACTAAAATAGTCTCTTCTGTACTAAGCAACAAAGAGTTTATAGTGGATACTGCATCCAGTGGCATAAGAGGTCTGGATTTGGCAAAAAAAGTAAAGCCTGATATTATTCTACTTGATCAAATCCTGCCTGACATACTGGGGAATGATATTCTGGCCAGACTTAAACAGGACGCCGATACAAAACTTATTCCTGTTGTTATTTTTTCCGCTTACTTTAATATTCAAGCAAAAGAGGAAGCTCTCAAAAGAGGAGCGCTTGACTATGTTGCAAAATACGAATTAGAGCCAACAATGCTGGGTGAAAAAATAAAAAAATATTTAAAAATTGACGAATCTACGTAATATTGCAGGTTCCCAAAATTCAAATCAGCCGATGCACCCGGAATAAGCTTTCAGTGATCTTTCTTTCATAATCCTTACTTAATCTTTTATAAAACTTAACAAGTATAAACTAATATAAACTTATGCTAAATTTAAGCTCAATTATACTTTTTTCTGAAAATCCTTCTGCTCTTGCTAATTTTTATAAACAGGTTTTTCAAAAAGATCCTGATTGGTCCGGGGGAGATTTTGTTGGATTCAAGCTTGGAACAGGAACTTTGGTTATAGGACCCCATGATAAAGTGCATGGCAAAAACGCGACACCTGAAAGAATTATGTTCAATCTGGAAACAAATGATGTTGAAAAAGAGTTTGAAAGAATTAAAAACATACAAGGAACACAGGTTGTCGCAACTCCTTATCTTCCGGGGGAAGATCCAAGCATGACAATTGCCACCCTAGCAGACACAGACAACAATTACTTTCAGCTAAACACTCCAATGGGGTAATTAAATTAATCCGTTTAGAGTCAATTTGATTAATATAATCTTTACTAATTATTGAATGCACTAATGCTATTTGTACTCTTCTTTTACTTCTTTCCCAAATTTATTAATTAATTTTTGAATTTTTGGATCGATCACAATCGCGCAATATGGATAATCATGGTTTTTTTCATAATATCTCTTGTGATTCTCTTCCGCTTCATAAAAATTTGTGAACGGAACAATTTCCGTAACTATTGGATCTTTATACAAACCTTCCTTTTTTATTTTTTCCCTGGAAACCAGCGCAATATTTTTTTGCATTTGATTATGATAAAAAATAACCGATCTATATTGTGTTCCCGTGTCTGCCCCCTGCCGATTTAACGTTGTTGGATCGTGGGTATGCCAAAAAACTTCAAGCAATTTTTCATAGGGTATTGTTTTTGGATCAAGGATAATTTGAATGGCTTCAGCATGGCCGGTATCTCCAGAACCTACCTCTTCGTAAGAGGGATTTTCAATTTTTCCTCCTGCATACCCCGGAACAACTGAAATTACTCCTTTGATCCGGTTGAATAGTGCATCCGTGCACCAAAAGCACCCGCCGGCAAGAGTAGCTACTTGAAATTCATTTTTATTATCTTGCGCCTTCATTCAATGAGGTATTTTACCGCAATATTATTATAATAATGTAATAATATCAGGTTATCTTCTGTGCCTATGTGAAGATTTTTTATTTTCAGGTGTTAAAAAATGTGTTTTCCCCTGCTGAAGTATAATTTCACGCTTAGAGAGAACTCTGCCTGAATAGGTAATATTGAGACGTTTTAAGAGTTGTTGAGAAGGAGTAAATTCTTCAGGGAGACCTCTATCTCTTTGAAATTCAAATCTGTTCTCCATTGTTTTTTATGTTGCAAAATCATTATAAAAAAATATCTCTTAAAAAGTCCAGCAGCAAAATGATTGGTTGGCTAAAAGTGAAAAATTAACAGATTAGAAAATCTTATAGGCTATTGACAACAGGAGAGAAAAATATTATTACTAAAGTAATTGATTGGTTGGTTAAATAGGAAGATATGGTAGTAGTAGAAAAAGACAGAGCAGCAACAGTGCCACATTTGCAAAAACCGGTGGTTACCCTGATCGGCCCCGATCAGAATTTTCATTCCGTTTCTGGAAAAGAAGCAAGAAACATAAGAGGTGAAATGGATGAACCAATAGCAGAATGCCATACCTCATTTGAGGTTAAAAAAAGAACTCTAGTAACCTTGGTTAAGGATATGGGGGGTGATCCCCATAACTCAAAACACATGGCACATGCAAGAAGAGCTATTGTTTTTGGCTTTCTCTCTTTTGAGATGTATGCTGCCGGAGGCTATGCGCCAATATTACTAACTAATTGGGGGGAAACGTATGAATCGGTAGAGGAAGGAAGAGTTGATGCTTACTCCCAAATTACCAGAAAAAAACAAAATGCCAATGGGGCAGTTTACGAGGTATCTTCAACGTATTCACAGCCTATGGATTCTAAAGGACACAAAATCTTAGCTGAGGCAGGGGGTTTAGTACTTTGCGATAACAGAACATATGTACCACCTCCATCTGATGGAAACGGCAAAGATAAAGCTCCCAAAAAAGAGGAGGTTCCACCATATCAATTTAAGGGAGATCCCATTACGAGCACAAGAAGCTATGCACCCACCACACTAACTGCTGTTGAGTTTGCCAGAATAGTATCGGGAGACATTAATGGACCTCACGATCCTAAAAACAGAGACAACAACGGTGAGCCTTTTTGGAAAGACACAAGGCTTGGATTGGCGTACAATTTAACGGATGAAACAATTTTACACGCAGCTTGCACTGATGCTGCTATGACTTTTCAGGGAATGGATGCTTTGAAAGAAGAAGGGAAAGTGAGTGATGAAGCCGAATTAATTGGTCTTTATAATGGTGAATACAAAAGACCGGTAGTAAATGATGAAACGGTTTTAAAAGCACAAGTAGTTGAGATAGATAAAGATGTTACAACCGACGCAAGCGGAAAACTGTTAAAATTAGCTGAAATTTTCTCTCTGGATCCAAGACTAAAAGATGAAAAAGTAAAGCTTTATGAATTACGAGGCATAGACAGAGAAGGCAAGAGAGTTATAACTTCAGTTATGGCAATAAATAATAAAAAAGTGGCCTAGATATTTTTATATTAATTTTTCAAAACGTTTTTCAACTTCTTTCCAGTTGACCACGCTCCACCAGGCATCAACATAATCTTTTCTTTTATTCTGGTATTTTAAGTAATACGCGTGTTCCCAAACATCAAGGTTTAACAACGAAACCTTGCCCTGCATAATAGGTGAGTCACCGTTTGGAGTGGTTGAAATTTCCAGTCTACCATCATTCACATTAAGCCATATCCACCCGCTGCCAAAAAGAGCTACAGCAGAACTTGTAAATTTATCTTTAAACTTATCAAAACTTTCAAAATTCTTATTTATTTCATCGAGCAAATTTCCCGAAGGAATATTTTGCTGTGATGGAGCAGCCATAATAACCCAGAACAAAGAATGATTTGCGTGCTGCCCGCCATTATTGCGAACTTTTGTACGGATTTCCTCCGGAATTTTACCAAGATTCTTAATCAAATCCTCAACGTTTGCATCTAGTAAATCAGGAAAGTTTGCTAAAACATCATTGAGGTTTTTAACGTATACTGCATGATGAGCATCATGATGCAGCTGCATAGTTTTTTCATCTATGAAAGGCTCAAGAGCGTTATAATTATAAGGAAGATCTGGTAATGTAAACATATATTAATAATTTATATTTTCTATCTTATAGAATAACATAAAATTAGTAAGAATACCGCAAGAAACTTGCATTTTAAAACAATTTATTGATTTATTAAACAAACAGTTCTAAAATCTAACTGTATGTTTTATGCAAATATTAAAAACAATAAATACTTAATCAGGCTTGAAAGGGGAGAGGAAGTAAACACTGCAATTAAAGACTTTTGTAGTAAAAATTCAATAAAAAATGCAGTTTTTTCAGGAATTGGATCAATAGAGAATCCCACGCTTGCACATTATAAAGTAAATAACAGAAAATACAGCGAAAAAATCCTCATGGGTATTTTTGAACTTACCAACTTAACCGGAAATGTTGGTATTTGTGAAAATGAACTTTTGGTTCACAGTCACATCAGCATTTCGGATGATCAAATGAATTCTTTTGGAGGACATTTGGTAAGAAGTACAGTTTCAGCAACGGCGGAGATATTCCTGACTGATTTGGGCACGTCTTTTTTAAAATCTTACAATAAGCAAATTGGTCTCAAGCTTTGGGACCTTCGGCCTGAAAAGAATTAACACAAAAGGGCACGTTAAAACTGGTTAATTAATCTTAGAATGATTAAAATTAACATAATTTGTTGAATGAATTTTTTGACTTTAAAAGTCTGTTTATACCTCTTGACAAAAGTTATCCACATCGCTAAACTCTTCCTACTGCTAAAACTATTAAATAATTTTGCCCGCTTTTTGAACTTATGGATGACACCTGGAAATCAGTACTCAGCGAAATAGAAATTGAAGTATCAAAGCCTACTTTTTTAACTTTTTTTAAAGGAACAAGTCTACTTGAGGTCCGCGATTCTATTGCCAGCATATCCGCCCCAACTTATATAACCGCAGAATATTTAGAAAAAAGATATTATTCTTTAATTAAAAAAATATTAGATAAAAAATTACAAATAAATTCAAGTCTTGTTTTTATTTCATCAAACAAAAAAAGTGCTGGAACAAAGGAGGACAAAGAAAACATCGGTCCTCTTTTTAGTCCAAAAGAGGAAAAAAGGGTGGCGCGCCAGGAAAGACCGCAAAGAGTAAGAAAAGACTATACTTTCAAAACATATGCTGTTTCCGAAAGTAATCAGCTTGCATATACAGCAGGAACTACTGTTGCTAAAAATCCGGGTGAAAAATATAATCCTTTATATATTTATGGAACAGTTGGGGTAGGCAAAACTCACCTCATGCAGGCAATTGCAAATGAAATATTTGAAAAGCACGATATAAAAATTGCTTATCTTACAACAGAAGAGTTTACAAACGAAGTAGTTGAGGCAATCAGAGACAGAACCACCACGCAGCTTAGGAAAAAGTTTAGAAATGTTGATTTATTGCTTCTTGATGACATACAGTTCTTAAGCGGCAAGGAAAGAGTACAGGAAGAACTTTTTCATACTTTTAACAGTCTCATTGACAAAGGCAAGCAAATAATATTCACCTCCGACAGGCCACCTCATGAAATACAAAAAATAGAAGCAAGACTTGCTTCCCGTTTTGAAGGAGGACTTACTGTTGACATACAACCTGCTGATTTTGAGTTAAGATGCGCAATTCTACTGATTAAAGCAAAAAAATTCAACATGGAACTTTCTACTGACATGGCAAAAATAATAGCGGATAAGATTATTGATGTTCGCGCCCTCGAAGGATTTTTATTGAGACTTTCAACTGAAGCAACCACTCTTAACAAACCAACTTCTGAAACAACCATAACAAATCTTTTAGGAAGAAAAAAAGAGAAAGAGGCAATTATAAGACCGGATGACATTATTAATATTATTTGCTCTTTTTATAATATTAAAAATACCCAACTTAAAGGAGCAAGAAGAGACGCTTCAATTGTACTCCCACGGCATGTTTGTATGTATCTTTTAAAAGAAGATGCTGGGCTGACTTTTGTAGAAATAGGCAATATTCTCGGAGGACGTGACCATACAACTGTTATACACGCTGTGGAAAAAATAGGACTTTTACTCTCAAATTCATCAAAAATAAAAGAGGAAATCTTGTTTATAAAAAATAGATTAAAAGAAGAT